>RFIZ01000306.1 GCA_003695105.1 Fidelibacterota bacterium | reverse complement strand
TCCTATGGCGTGGTCAAACCGGACGCTACCGAGGCCCTGTTTCGCCAGGTCCGGGAAGGCACCGCCATCATCAATTACATCGGCCACGGGAGCGAACACCAATGGGCTCAGGAACGGCTCCTGTTTCAGGACCGGGGGGATGTGGCCCGGATCCAAACCGGGATGAAACTACACCTTTGGATTGCTGGAACCTGTTCCTGGGGGCATTTCGATTATGTAGATAACGAAGCTTTTTCGGAAGAATTGATCCGCCGGCCCCGGGACGGTGCCGCCGCCATCATCACTACCAGCCGTCTCATCACCGTCTCTTCCAACCAGTATTACACCGAACAGATCTTCCGGTCCCTTTTTCCCCATCATCGGGTCACCCGGCAGCCGTTGGGAGATATCCTGCAATCGGTGAAAACCGGAAACGCCGATGGCGAATTATTCCACCTTTTCGGCGATCCCGCTTTGCATATCGCCCTGGCGGCGGATACGCTGGACCGGATCGAAGTGGATCGGGACACGCTCCAGGCGTTGGCTGTGGCCACCTATACCGGAAGCCAGTCCGTTCTGAATGGTCCGGGATACGGCTTCGTCACCCTGCGGGACGCCGATCGGCCGGTCACCCGGCACTACTCTTTTTTGAACACTGAACAGTCCCTGTCTTTCGTTTTGCCGGGCCCCACCCTCTTCCGGGGGCAGATCAGTTTTACCGGTAATCAGTTGCAGGGACAAGTGCGCCTGCCCAATGATTTATCCTATTCTGCGGCGCCGGGCTATCTCTCCCTGTACATCTATAGCACGGAGACCGGTTTCCAGGAAGCTTTGGGAAGTCGGGGAAATATTTACTTTCAGGGCGGCCTTCCCACGCAGGACCACAGCGGTCCCATCATTCAGTTTGAAACCGACAGCGGCCGGCGATTGGGACCGGGAGATCATTTGAACCCGGATGATCGTCTTTGGGTCCGGTTGACCGATCCGTTGGGCATCAATCTGACGGGAGAGATCGGTCATACGATTGAGTGGACCCGCGTGGATCGGGGCGAAACGATCGACATCACCGATCGGTTTGTGTACGATCTGAATTCCATCACCACCGGTACGATTGAAATCCTGAGCGATGAATACTCCAGCGGCGAAACCGTACGGGTGCAGGCCTGGGACAGTGCCAATAATCCGGCCGATGCGGAGATTACGCTGTACCGGATAACCCAGTCAGCCCTCCGGCTGTTAAATGTATTGAATTTCCCCAATCCGTTTCATTCGGCAACCGATTTTACCTTTGAGATCAGTGCGGCTGCGGATGTAACCGTGGACATATACACCCTGAACGGCCGCAGACTGGTCCGATTGGGACCCCGGCCGTTTCCCCCCGGATTTGCTACTCTCCATTGGGATGGACGGGACCAATGGGGAAATCGTCTGGCCAACGGTGTTTATCTCTACCGCATTCAGGCCAAGAACCAGAGTGAATCCGTCAGCCGCATCGAACGGTGTGCCAAGTATGAATAGTCCCGCCCTGCCACTAATACTGGCCTCCGCTTCTCCCCGGCGGGCGGAGCTGATGAAATTGACTGGGATCCCGTTCCAGGTGGAACCGGCCCGGATTCGGGAGGATTTTCATAACGGCGACGATCCCGCCGATCTGGCGGAAACCTACGCCGCCGCTAAAGCCCGGGTCATAGCCAAGCGGTTTCCGGACCGGCTGGTTGTGGGAGCGGATACAATCGTGGTGCTGGATGGTCACATTTTGGGCAAACCGGCCGACCGGGAAGCGGCTATCCGTATGCTCCAGGCGTTGTCCGGGAGGACCCATACGGTCATCACCGGACTGGCGCTCACCTGGCAGAGGCAACATGTCCAGCGCGTGGATCATGTATCCACGGACGTCACCTTCTATGCCCTGAGTGAAGACGAAATCCGGTATTATGTGGATCACTATCGACCTTTCGACAAAGCCGGTTCCTATGGCATTCAGGACTGGTTTGCCCAGCGGGTGCGTCACATATCCGGCTGTTTTTACAATGTCGTCGGTTTCCCCCTGTCCCGTTTCTATGAGCATTACCGGTCCATCTTGGTTACTCAGGAATAAAAAACAATATACCAGGATTTGAAAAGGCGCTGCCTGATCTAAAATACCATAAGTTAATCTATTTTTTAAGTTAGAAAATGGGTGCAGTAAGATTGGATCGCACTTCCGGTGGATAACTTGTGGATAACTTTTTTCACCGGCCTTAGTTGTCGTCGAGAAATAATTTTTTTTAAAAATGTCTTTGGTTCTATTTCGTCCCGGAAATAGATTTCTTGTGCCAACCCACTGAGTTCCATTGATTTCACACGCCGGCCAGCGTCTTTTTGACAAATCGATTCCGAAAACCACGACCATAGGAAGACGTTCATGGCTGAAGCATTCGAACTGAATTTTTTACAAAAAGGGGAAGGGGAAAAGTTCTCTCCCCAGGTTCAGGAAACCCTCCTCGATATCACCCAACAACCCTCCCGGATTCAACTGGAAGACGATGTTCCGGAGTCCTATCGGATCGAAACGTATTACCGGGGAGATGACCTGGGTGCCGATGTACTGAAAAACAAATATCTGGCTCCGGGGGAGAGCAGTCCCTGGCATATGTGGAAGCGCCTGGCCCGGGCCATTGCCTCGGTCGAAAAGAAAAAGTCGCTCCGGGAAACCTGGGAGAAACGGTTTTTCCAGATTTTAGAGGATTTCAAATTCGTACCGGGTGGACGCATCATGCACGGAGCCGGCCGGGAAGATATTACCACCACTTTGAACAATTGTTACGTGGTCGGCATCAAAGAGGATTCGATCAACGCCATTTACGAGGCCATCCGCAACGAGGCCATGACCTATAAATTTGGCGGCGGCTGTGGCCATGATCTCTCCATTCTCCGCCCGTCGGGAAGTCCCATCAACGGCACCGGCGGTGTCTCCTGCGGTCCCACCGGCTTTATGAACCTGTTCAGCGAAAATACCAACACGATCGCCCAGCATGGTCGCCGTGGCGCCAATATGCAAACCATTCGGGTGGATCATCCGGATGTCGAAAAATTTATTCAGATCAAAACCGGCGATGTGAACATGGTGAAATACAGCAACATTTCCGTGTTGCTGACCCATGAATTCATGGAAGCGGTGGAACAAAACAAAGATTTTGAACTTCGCTGGGGCGGTCAGGTCTATAAAACGGTTCGAGCCCGGGATCTCTGGGATTTGATTATCCACCACGCCCACGCCAGCGCCGAACCGGGACTCCTCTTCTGGGATACGATGAAAGAATACCACAACGCCGAATATGTCAGTCCCCTCCTCTCCACCAATCCCTGCGCCGAACAGCCGCTGCCCGATGGCGGCTGCTGTAATCTGGGCGCCATCAACCTGGAACGTTTTGTGGACGATAAGGGCGTGTTCATGATCGATCAATTCAAAGAGACCGCCCGTATCGCCACCCGTTTTCTGGACAATGTCGTGGATTACAATCTGGAGCGCCACGCCCTGCCCATTCAAAAAGAAAATGCACGCAACGACCGCCGGGTCGGGTGCGGAATTCTGGGCTTGGGCGACATGCTGGTGAAAATGGGCATTCGCTATGATTCCGAATCCGCCCTCCAGACCGTAGATCAGGTGATGCAAATTTTCCGGGATACGATCTATGAAACCAGTGTACAACTGGCCATTGAAAAAGGCCCCTTCCCCAATTTCGACTGGAAGGGATACTCCAAAAGCAAATTCGTGAAAAATTTACCGAAAACCCTGCGGGAGGAAATTCAAAAACACGGTATCCGAAATGCCACTTTGACCACAGTCGCTCCTACCGGGAGCGGAGCCATTGTGGCCCGGGTGACCTCCGGTATCGAACCCATTTTCGCTACCAGTTATACTCGCCGGGTCAAACAAAACGAAGGCTACGGAAAATCTTTCCGGGAGTACAAGGTGTTTCACCCCATCGTCGCCAAATTGTTCGGGGACGATTCCAACCTGCCGGACTACGTGGTGACCGCCCATAAAATCGATCCCTATTTCCGGGTCAAGATGCAGGGGGTCATTCAAAAATATATCGACAGTTCGATTTCATCCACCGTCAATCTTCCTGAAGATACCCCCAAAGAAACCGTGGCGGATATCTATATGACGGCCTATAAGGCGGGACTGAAAGGGATTACGGTGTACCGGGAAGGGTCCCGGGAAGGGATCCTGGTCACCGACAAGAAAAAGCAGGCTGCGCAGGAAAAACGCGCGTCCTCGACTCCGGCCACATCCTCCGCCACCCAGGTCACGCCCACACCCCGGAAACGTCCTTCCATCACCCGGGGAATCACCCGGAGAATGCGCACCGGGGATGGAACCCTCTACATAACCATCAATGAGGACGATGACGGACTCTGCGAAGTATTCACCGCCATCGGGAAAGCGGGTGGGAACGCAGCTGCCCAGTCGGAAGCGATCAGTCGGCTGATCTCCCTGGCCCTCCGCTCCCGCATCAATCCCAAAGAAATCGTCAAACAGCTCAAGGGAATCAGCGGTCCCAATCCCAGCTGGGAAGAAGGTCGATTGATCCTGTCTACTCCTGACGCCATCGGGAAAGCCCTGGATGACTATTTGAAGGAGAAACAGGCCGCTCAGGATCCGGCCCGGCCGCGCAGCGCCAAAATATCCTTCGCGGATGAGCCGGTCAAACCCCTGCCCCATGTCAGTACCAACAACGATGCAGTCTGTTCTGAAGGAGACCCGCTCACCTGCAGCAATGTTGTGAATGAAGGAGGGTGTCTATACTGTCGACAGTGCGGCTGGTCGAAATGTGAATGACACGCTGACTGTCGACTGAATACCAAAAACCCCGGTTCTCCGGGGTTTTTTTACAAGGGTTCGGTACCGAGGGGGACTAAAAGTTTAAAATTTCTTCTTCTTTGGCCGATTGGATCTGGTTCAATTGCTCAATATGGGTATCGGTTAGTTTTTGCACCTCATCCTCGGCCCGCTTGATTTCATCTTCCGAAATATGATCTTCCTTCATCATGGATTTGAGGTGATGGATCACGTCCCGGCGGACATTCCGCACGGCAATGCGCCCCTCTTCCACCATTTGGTGCACGACTTTGGTCAAATCCCGGCGTCTTTCTTCGGATAACTGGGGAATGGGAATCAGGACCGAGGTGCCGTTATTGCTGGGAGTCAAACCCAGGTTGCTTTCCATGATGGCTTTTTCGATCACGGGGATGAGATTTTTTTCAAAAGGTTGGACCGAAATAAGCCGGGGTTCCGGCACGGTAATGGTGGAAACCTGGTTCAGCGGCATCTTGGTGCCGTAATACTCCACCTGAATCCCTTCCACCAACTCCGGATTGGCCCGTCCGGTACGGATCTTGACCAGTTCCTGATGTGTGTGTTTCACCGCTGAATCCATCCGCGACTGACAGTCATTCAAGGCGTCTTTAATCATGATTTTACTCCGTTACAATCGTACCAATTTTATCGCCACAGACAACTTTTTTCAAGTCGCCAGGATGTTTGATATTGAACACACGGATGGGCACGTTGTTTTCGGCACAGAGGGTAATAGCGGTAAGATCCATGACCTTTAATTTTTTCTCCAGCACCTCACTGAATGAAATTCGGTCATATTTGTGGGCATCGGTGTGGAGCACGGGATCCTTGTCATAAACACCATCCACCTTGGTCCCTTTCAGGACCACCTCGGCGTTGAGTTCATTGGCCCGGAGGGCGGCCGCCATATCGGTACTGAAAAAGGGATTTCCCGTACCGCCAGCTACAATGACAATCCGACCCTTTTCAATGTGTCGGAGGGCCCTCCGCCGGATATAATTTTCCGCGACCTGGGTGATACTGATAGCCGTCAGCGTTCTGGTAGGGCAGCCCATTTTTTCCAATGCATCCTGGACCGTAATGGCGTTCATCACGGTGGCCAGCATGCCCAGGTAGTCTCCCGTGACCCGGTCCATTCCGCGACTGGCGGCCTGAATACCCCGAAAAATGTTACCCGCTCCGATGATGAGACCGATTTCCACTCCCAGGTCATAGACTGATTTGACTTCCCGGGCCAGGTAATCCGCCTGAGCGGGGTCGATGCCAAAGCCCTGCTCTCCCGCCAACACCTCTCCGCTCAGTTTCAGGAGAATGCGGCGATAGATGGGCTGGGTCATGGAGATGGGTTAGGAGGGAATTTCCTCGCCGACGGCGTAACGGGTGAAGCGATTGACCGTTATATTTTCTCCCAGAGTGGCAATTGCTTCGGTAATGAGATCCTTGACTTTTTTATCCGGATCCTTGATGAAGGGTTGTTCGATCAGGCACACTTCCTGATAAAATTTATTCAGCCGCCCTTCCACCATTTTTTCGATGATGTGATCGGGTTTCCCGGAGTTACGTGCCTGTTCGGTATAGATTTCTTTTTCATGATCCACGACGGCCGGATCCAGATCCTCCCGGCGGATGGCCAGGGGATTCGTGGCAGCGATTTGCATGGCCAGGTTGTGAGCCAGTTCCCGAAATCCTTCCGTTTTCGCCACGAAATCGGTTTCGCAGGAAATATCCAGCAAGACCCCCAGGCGGCCTCCGTGATGGATATAGGAATAAATCAACCCTTCGTTAGCCGTCCGGGCTCCTTTTTTCTCCGCTTTGGCCACACCGGCTTTCCGCAGGGCGTCAACGGCTTTGTCCAGATCGCCGTTGGTTTCCACCAGGGCTTTTTTACAATCCATCATTCCGGCGCCGGTTCGATCGCGCAATTCTTTGACCAGTTTCGCATTAATATTCATGTATTCGCCTCTACGCTTCGCTTGATGATTCAGATTCTTCCGCCGGAGTGTCTTCCGCTGCAGGCTGTTCGCCGGTGTCAGCGACGTCAGCCGGGGTGTCCTCCACCGCCTCTTCTGCCGCGGCAGCCACATCCACTTCTGTTTCCGAAACGGGTTCTTCCGTCACCGCTTCCTCTGTTACGGCTTCGGTTTCCGTAGCTGTTTTCACGGTGACTTCATCCGCTGCCGGCGCAGCCGTTCCTGCCGGTTTTTCCTCCTTCGTAT
>RFIZ01000305.1 GCA_003695105.1 Fidelibacterota bacterium | reverse complement strand
GGCCAGACCATGGGTTTCCGGCAGTCCGGGTCGTCGGCGCCCCACATACCGGCTTCATCGCCGTAATAAATGTACGGCGCTCCCGGATAGGTAAACTGGAAGGCCACGATCAGCTTCTGTACTCGACGTTCACCGGCGTTGGGTTTGCGAATGTCAAATTCCCGGTTGTATTGCAGATTGTTGGCATGGTCAATCCAGCGGTCGGGATTCACCGTGGCGGACGCGATGCGTTCCATGTCGTGACTGTCCAGCAGATTCATGAGTACCAGACTGGTCTCATACCCGTAGTCGGAGCGAATCCGGGCGAGGGTCCGGTCCAACTCCCGGGGCGTAATAGCCTGTTTCCGGTCGATGAAAAACTGGGCCATGGCGGCGGTGAAGCGGTAATTCATGACGGCATCGAAGATATCATCCGTAAGCCAGGGGGCCGCATTGTATTGAATATTGTTCCGGTAATCCTGCCACCAGATTTCTCCGGTGAGATAGGCCTGGGGATTGATTTCCTCCACCCAGTCCTCAAACAAGGACCAGAACGCCGGTTGGAGTCTTTCGGCTACATCCAGCCGCCAGCCATCGACACCGTCTTCCGGATTTCCGTCGCCGTTGGGGTCCATCCAGCGGCGTACGACGGCGTGAATGTGGTCCCGCACGGGGGGAATCGGCCCGTATTCGTCCTGGCGAAACGCCGGTAAATCGGCTACATACCCGGTGTAGCGTAAGGGCGGGTCGCCCGGCCGCAGGAAATAGTCAGGCAGCGACTGATACTGGTTCAGGGTGGACTGATCCGGAAGGTGGGAGCCTTCGATATGAAACCAGGACCAATAGGGACTGGCTTCCCGCTGTTGGATTACATCCTGAAAGGCCCAGAAGGTGAGTCCCACATGGTTGAAGACGCCGTCGATAATGAGGTGCATGTGCCGGCGATGGACTTCCCGGATCAGGCGGAGGAACAGGGAATCGGCTGTGGTCCAGACCCAGGTCCGGGGATCGGCCGGGTTTTCCCGGGCCAGTCGGCGACTGTCTTCGGCCGGATCGGGTCCGAAATAGCGGTCAATGTGATGGTAATAGGCGGCGCCATATTTGTGGCTGGAGGGAGAATCGAAGACCGGATTCAGGTAGATCGCATTCACGCCCAGGGAGTCCAGATAATCCAATTTTTGCAGGATCCCCTCCAGATCGCCGCCGTAACGGCGGAGCTGAAACTGCCAGTTGAAGGGGTGGCCGTTGGCTTCTTCCCAGGGTTGAAACTGATACCAGTCGGACGTCCAGGGGGTGATGTCCCATTCCGTCTGGTCTTCCCAGGGCCAGGTGCCCCGGAGACTTTCCCGGGTGGGATCGTTGGCACGATTTCCATTGTAAAAACGTTCGGGAAAGATCTGATACCAGATGGCGTCCCGGGCCCAGTCCGGCGGGGCGGCCCGAAGACCGCAACCGGTGGTCATCGTCCCGACCAGGAACAGCGTGGAAAGGGAAAGAAATTTCATTTCAGGGTAAAAGCGGTTAAATTCCGTAACTCATGAATGAGTTACGAGTCAGATATTAGAATGATTCCTACCAAAGCCCAAGGTAATTTTCAGTCTAGAAAGCAGGTGCCAGATGAGTAATGCGGAGAAACAAATCGTTGAAGTATTGCAGGAGTTCGGTCTTTCCACCAATGCCAGCCGGGCCTATGTAGCGTTGCTGCGGAACAATCCGGCCACCGGGTATGAAATCAGCACTCAATCCGGCATTCCCCGGTCGGCCATTTATTCCGTTCTGAACCGGTTGTCGGCCATGGGATTGATCAATTCTGTGGGAGACTCCCCCAAACGGTATGTAGCCCTTTCCCCCTCAGCCCTGTTGGAGCATCTTCGTTCCTCCCAGGAAGATCGGTTGAAACAACTGGAGGAAGCCCTGGACCAGATGGACACCTCCGAAGAGGCGTTCGATTTCTGGCATCTCCACGGGTATCGCAATCTGTTACTGAAGTTGAAGGAAACGATCGTGGAAGCCCGGCAGAAATTGTTCCTCTCAGCCTGGGCCCGGGAGGTGGAGGTGCTGGACAAAGTCCTGGAGGAGGCGGAACAGCGGGGAGTGGAAATCACCCTGTTCACCTTTTGCCGGTTACGGAAAACCTTTGGCGAAACGGTGAGCTATGATCTGGATGAACGGGAATTACGGAAGATCTGGAATCCCAAAATCATTCTGGTCACGGATCATACCACCACCGTGATGGGGAGTTCGGCCAACCGGCCGGACAGTCGCGCCATCTGGACCCGAAACCGGGCCATCACGGAAATTGCCACGAATCATATCATTCTGGACATTACTCTGGCCGGACAGCGATTGCATTTTGATCCCAATCCCATTGTACAGCGGGTCATGAAACGCCCGGACATCCATCTGGACGCCCTGTTGGAGACGACCTGACCGGATCATCTGCATCGCATCTGGGACCCGTGCGATTTCAGGTTCGGGGCCCCGCCACGTCCGCCTGGACCGGCATCTGGGTACACGGGGATGAAATCACGGCTCGGGAATGTCTCGCCCGGTGGGTGGCGGAAGGAGTGCGGGGGTACTTTGTGGACAGCACCACCCGCAAGGTAAACGCTGGCGACCTGGTCATCAATCCCAATCGGATCTTTACCCGGGAAGAGGTGCGTCACCATCTGGAGACCGCCAATCCCGCGGCTCCGGACCAGCACCTGGATCACACCACGGCGGCGATAGAACGGGATCGGGAGATTTTTCTCCGGGACATCCTGCCGGACGGAGACGGGGTCCTGGTTGCCTTGCATAACAATTTTGCCGGCTATGCCCTGGCAGCCGAATGGCCGTCGGCCCGGAAGATCCACCTGCCGGAACCCGACCGACCCCGCGACTTTTTCCTCACCGTCCAGGAACAGGACTATCGAACCCTGTCCCGGGGGCCCTATAATGTGGTCTGGCAGCAGGCGGGCCTACCGTCAGACGGATCCCTTTCCTGGGCGGCTCAGCAGATGGGAGCGCGTTACGTCAATCTGGAGGTGGATCTGGGAGCCGAAACCCGCCAGTGGGAGATGCTGACCTATCTCCGGCAGGCCCTGGGAGATCCCACTCTCACTCAGCAAACTTGATGGAACAACCCAGGGCTTTGGTACTGGGAAGCGAAATGGGTTTTCCCGCCAGCAGTTCATCCAGGGCATTTTTCAAATAAGGTCTCTCCACCTGGTCCGGATGCCGGGCATTGTCGTCAATGGCTCCGCGATAGACCAGTTTTCCGTGAGCGTCAAACAGAAATACCTGGGGGGTGTGACTGGCTCCAAACGCTTTTGCCAGTTCCGATTGGGGATCCAGGGCGTACAGAAAATTGTAACCGTATTGCCGGGCATGGGTCTTCATATCGGCGAAACTATCTCCTTTCTCCCGGTAGGCCGCGTTGGAATTGATGGCGATGAACCGAATCCCGCGGGGCTGGTATTCCGCCGCCAGAGAGACGTATCGATCCTGCCAGGCCTTGACCCAGGGACAGGTGTTGCAGGAAAAGATCACCACCAGACCCTGTGATCCCAGGGCCTCCTGCAAACTGATTTCCTGACCTGAAATTTCGGGCATTTTCCGGTCCGGCAGCGGAATGTCCGCTCCCAGAATTAATTCTTTGGCCAGTAAACCGGTGAAAAAACAGAGTGCCAAAATCATTTTGCGATGCATATTCCCTCCCGATTGGTTGCTTTAGTTCTGGATGGCCAGCCGGATGGCCGCTTCCATTTGTTCCTGGGTTCGTTTCCCCTCCCACCGGGCCACAACCGTACCGCTTTCCTTGCCGAACACCAGAGTGAAGGGCAAAGTACCTGACCAGTCGGGCGACAGTCCGTCGATGAATGCCTGGTCTGACTGGTCTTTCAGAAAACTGATCCCCGTTACGCCCTGACGCTTCAAGAATTGCACCACCCGGGATTTATCCTCAGGAAAATCGGCGCTGACGAAAAGAGTTTGTAGTTGATCGTACCGGCGGTCAAGCTTGACCAGCAGGGGGAATTCTTCGACACAGGGCTGGCACCAGGTGGCCCATACATTGACCAGTACGGCTTGGGACCCCCGGGACTGGTTCACCTCCCGGAGGATGTCCTGGGCGGTGGCCGGTTGAAGTTTGACGGACGGGGAACAGGATTCCACCAGCAGGCCCAGGGCCAGATAGGTCAGGGATCGGAGAATCCGAATTGGTATCACCGGTAAAGCTACATCCACTCAGCCTACACGGAGCAAGGGAAAGCGGGAAAGGCAGGCTCAGAAAAGCAGAAACCGATACCCGACCGAAAGATAGATGCCCGTCAGACTGATGTCCGGACCCGTTCCGCGGTTCCATTCGGCCGGTTGAGTGACGGATTCGTCGGCGTTGTCCGACTGAACCGTATATTTCCATTCCTGGCTGCTCAGGGAAGTCGGCGCCGTAGCCACACTCAGAATCAGGTCCCGATGGGGAGAGAGCATCCAGGTCACTTCCACACCCAGCCGGGGTGAAAATATTGGCAGCGATACGGTATGGCCGGCATCGTCATTGCGAAAAGCCACTGTGAAAGGAAGCTGAAGCAAAACACGGCTGGTGAACCGGCGCACCTGGAGCAGGCGCAAACCGACCGTTCCGTCCAACTGGAACAGGAAATCGGGAGACTCCCAGCTATCCAGAACACTTCCCAGGGAGATTCCTCCGCCGAACCGGAAGGTTTGGAAGGGTTGAAAATCTCCCGAGAACCGGGCCAGAAAATAGGATTGGGTCAGACTACCCTCAAGAGCCATGCTCAGACCCACCGGATGAACCGTTACTTCGGTGGCTTTGTAACCGGGCTGAATGGGAGCCCAGCTGCGAAGAATCCGGGCCTGATTGGCATCGGGAGACACGGCAACGGTTTGCACCAGTCCCACGGACCGGCCGGGAAGGCGAATCGTGCGTGTTCCATAGGTTTTTTCCCGTTCCGGGGTGGAAAGTTCGAACAGGGTGCCGGTTCGGATGCCCAGATTGGATCCCAGCAACAGGGTGACGCTGCCGGACTGGACGTCCACCACCGAACTGGTGAGTACGTAGAGATTGCGCAACTCCCGGGAGATTTGACGCCGGGCTTTTTGCAGCACTTTGCTGAGGGAGGCGGATTTGGTGCCCCCCGTGTGTTCCACATCCAGGGGAAAGGAAGCCAGGGTTTCCCCCGTTTCCAGATGGATTTTCCGTACTTCTCCCTGGAGTACGGTCTGGATATTGTGGGGGTATTGTTCACCCCCTTCCAGTTCTTTGGCGATGATGGCTTTGACGGATTTTTTCACCACCCAGCTGAACAAACCATCCGATTCATCCTCATCTTCTTCAGTGGATTCTTCCTCCGGGGGAACCCCCTTCTGGCCAAAATTGGTGACCCGGACCAGCAGGGCGTCTTCTGCGCCGGCGATTTCACCGATCCGGACCAGGTCCTCGTTCCGGATCAATCCCGTAAGCTGGAGCGCCTGTTCTTCCAGCAGCGGTTCCAGCGTGTTGCGGTCCAAAATGACAAATCGATTCAGGCGGGTGGCTTCACTGGCGACCAGGGCCGCGATGGTTTCTTCCACCTGGGCGTTGGGGGATTCGGGGTTGACCGGTAAAACGACCAGACGTTGCTTGTCCAGAGTGACCCCCGGGTCCGGTGATTGCCCCTGCAAGGGGATCAAAAACAACAGGAAAACGCACCCAATCAGCCCTGTTTTCATACAAGAAAGATACGCTGCCGGCCGTTGAGGTGGGGTGATGATTATCACGGTTTTCCCCTCACTGTTTGATTTTTTTCCCACTGATCATGGTCATCACAGCCAGGGCGGTAAAAATCAGTGTCATCAACGCCGCCATGAGGAAACTCACCCAGGGATTGGAATCGGCGATTCCCAGGATGGTATAGCGCAGGCCGTTGATCATGTAATAGATCGGATTGCCGAAACTCAACGACTGAGCCCAGGACGGCAACATGGCGATGGAGTAGAATACGCCGCCCAGAAAACTGAGGGGTGTCAGGAAAAAATTTTGCATCATGGCCAGCTGATCCCAGGTGTCGGACATCTGTCCCAGAAACAGGCCCATGGCGGAAAAGGCCCAGGAGACGATGAGGATGAATCCCAGGGTCAGCCAGGGATGGGCCAGAGGCATCTGGATCAGGAACACTCCCAGCAGCATGACCAGCACACCGTTCACCAGACCCCGAACGGCGCCGCCCAGGATAAAAGCCAGGGAGATGTCCAGCCCAGAGAGCGGTGCCTGCAATATGTCCGGCAACTGGCCCATGAGTTTCATCTGCAGCATGCTGGAAGATGAATTGGCGCTGGCGTTGGTAAGGGTGTTCATCATGATCAGGCCGGGAAGAATGAACAGTGTATAGGGGACGCCGTTGATTTCGGAAATCCGTCTTTCCAGGGTGAATCCAAACACCAGGATGTATAAGGTCGTGGAAATCAATCCCGGCAGAACGGTCTGGCGGTACACGGCAAAGAAGCGTCCTACTTCCCGTTTGACCAGGGTCCAGAGGCCGATCCAGCGGGAACCGGTCATTCGTTGATTCCTTTTCCGGTGAGGTGAAGGAAGACGTCTTCCAGTGTGGGCTGAGAAATATCCACACTCTGGATGGTACAGCCGTGACGGGCCAGGAGAGTGATGATTCGGGGCATGGCTTCTTCCGGCCGCTGAAGGGAAAAATGAAGGCGATTCTCTTCCCGGGTGAAAGTGTAATCCTTCAGCAGATCATCCAGGGCGGAATCCCAGCCGGTCAGGTGGACGGTCATACCCGCCGTGCCCAAATTTCGGATCAGATCCTTGGGCGGGCCTTCTTCGATGACCCGGCCCTGGTCGATGATGGACACGTGTTCGCAGAGAAGTTCCGCCTCTTCGATGTAGTGGGTCGTCAGGAGAATGGTCTTCCCCTCCTGGTGCAACTCCCGCAGGTAACGCCATAATTCCCGCCGCAATTCCACATCCACTCCGGCGGTCGGTTCATCCAGAATCAGGATTTTGGGATCATGGATGAGCGCCTTGGCCAGTTGGAAACGACGCTTCATTCCACCGGAAAGATTTCGGAGCCGTTCCGCTCGTTTGTCCCACAATCCCAGTTTTTTCAATAACATCTCCACCCGGGGACGGGCCCGGCGGGTGGAGATCCCGTAGTACCCAGCCTGGAAATAGAGGAGTTTTTCCAACGGGAAAAACCAGTCCACGGACAATTCCTGCGCCGCGATACCGATCTGGGCCCGGGTGAACCGGAAGTCCCGGACCGTATCCCGGCCAAAGACCCGCGTGGTTCCCTTTTGCCGGAGCACCAGTCCCGTCAGAATGTTGATCGTGGTGGATTTTCCGGCGCCGTTGGGACCCAGCAACCCATAGAACTGGC
>RFIZ01000033.1 GCA_003695105.1 Fidelibacterota bacterium | reverse complement strand
GGTTCAACAATCCGGATGGATTGCTGTCCACCTGATTGTAATACCGGTTAATCCCCTCGGCGATTTTGGTGGCCGTCACAAAATCCGGGTCCCGCAGGAGCAGCCGCACCGGTGTACTCAAATCAAAGGCCTGCCCTTCCAGGGGTCTTTCCAGAGTAGCTCCGTTGGGTATCCGTCCCACCAGGGCATGATTCTTCCGGATTTTTTCTCCGGCCATGGTTTCGATGTTGTAGCCGCCGATGGACACGGCACCCTGGGCCTGGGCATAATAGGTCCCGTCGATTCCCAGCAGGGGCGTCATGAGCAGGACGCCTCCTTCCAGGCTGGAGGCATCGCCCAGGGAGGAAACGGTCACGTCGAAAGAGGATCCCACGCGGCCGAACAGGGGAGTTTTGGCCGTCACCATGACGGCAGCCACGTTGCGTGTGCGAAGTTGCTCTTTGGGCACCGTGATTCCGAAGCGTTCCAGCATGTTGGAAATCGTCTGCACGGTAAAAACGGCTCCCCGAGAACTGGATGACCGGTCACCGGTGCCATCCAGGCCCACCACCAGTCCGTATCCGATGAGGGGCTTCTGTTGGGCGTTTTCGATGGAAACCAGATCTTTGATCCTCACCTGCCCCGGAATCCAAACCGGTAACAGGAGTGCCAGAGCCAACCACACTTTCCGTCGTTTTCTCATAACGATTTCCCCGCAATGGCCAGGCCCATCAATCCCAGGGCGATGGTGAGAGTTGACAGACGCTGGAGACGACCCGGTTTCATGATTTTGTTGGACAGGCCGTCCTTTTTGTAAAGAATCTTGGCATCGGCGATGTTGTACGAATAGACCGTATTATCCGTCCCGATATCGCGGGACCGGATCATACCTTCCAGATGCATCCGGTTTTTTTCACCGTTGACTTCGACGATCCGCTCCCCTTCGATCTTCAACATGCCGTTATCCAGTTTTTCCGTGATCGTGGCCGTCATTTTCCCCTGAAGTTGATCCTTCTGCTGGGTACCGGCCACGCCGGAATGAGAATTGGCTAAGTCGGTGGAGGCACCGAATAGAGGGAGAAAGGAGGTCAGGTTGCCGGTGACTCCACCGTTAGCCGAAACACTGGATTGGGAAGAATTGTCTGTCTTGGATTCCTGAGCCGCATTGGCCGTCTCCGCAATCAGCACCATCACCACATCCCCCACATCATGGGCTTTGACATCTGCATACAACGAATTCTGAAGCGGGTTCATCGATTGCCCCCAGAGGAGAACCCACAGACTAAGACCGATTGCAAGACATTGTTTCATCATGACCTCAATGTAGTTTCACCACGACCAGGTCAGGACTCTGGACTATCCCCGTTAAACGTTTACCTGTAGTGGGACAATACACATGAATCCGTTCGCCCAACCGTCCGTCCTTTTTAGTGATGCCCTCCGTTTCCAGGGTGAGATCTTCCGTCACGATCCGGACTCGCACGGGAGTGTCCCGCCAAACATCCGGTGCCGGCTGGAGATATTTTTTCAACAGGATGGCCCCGGCGGGCACCACCCGGTTGGTCACCAGGGAACTCAAATCTGCCGTCACATCCACCAGTTGCCGGTAATCGGTTTCCACCCATTCTTCCCGAATATCCAGCCGGGAACGATCGATCGGCTGGTGCCGGGGGATGCGCTCTCTGGCCACCGGAACTTCCAACCGGACCGCCACTTTCACGGATATGAGTTTTCGATCCTGTAACAACTGCCGCTGGCGGGTTTCTATCCATACCGTTTGGTAGCCTACCTCCGGGATCGATTGGGTGGGAACCACGGCAAGGGCTACCGCCTCCGGGTAGGTCCGGGTCTTCCACGAGTGAAGCAGATCCACCCGCACATTATTTACCGGCACCTGAAATACCTGACCGAAATACTGCTGGACCGCCCGATGAACGTCTTCACCGGTCACCGTTTGCGCCCAACCGGTTTGGAGTAAGAGGATTAAAATGATATATTTCTTGAGCATATCCTCTTATCTCTTGATATTATTAGCAATCGCTAACAATTCATCTGAGGTTTTCACAGCTTTGGAATTGATTTCATACGCCCGTTGGGACACGATCAGGTTGATCATTTCCTGGACCACGTCTACGTTGGATTTTTCCAGGTAGCCCTGATAGATGGAACCGAAATTCTCTTCCCCGGGCAGGCCGAACACCGGTTCCCCTGACGCTTCGGTAGCTTCGAACAGGTTGCCGCCGATCGCACGCAGCCCGGCCGGATTCATGAACGTGACCAGTTCGATCTGGCCGACTTCCTCTGTATTGGCCATCCCCGGATAGGCCACACTGACCACTCCGTCTTCACTGATGTTGATGGCCGAAACCCCTTCAGGAATTGAGATTTCCGGGTAATACTTCAAGCCGGAGGAATTGACCAGTTCACCATTGGCGTTGACCCGCAGTTCCCCATCGCGGGTGTAGGCAAAGGTTCCATCCGGACGCTGGACCTGCAGAAACCCCCGACCGCTGATGGCGATATCCAGGGAATTACCGGTCTCCTGAATGGCGCCCTGTGAAAAGGCCCGGTAGGTGGCAACCGGTTTATTGCCCATTCCCACCTGGATCTCGGCCGGTTTTTCGTATCCTTGCTGCCCTTCGGAACTCCCGGACTGAATGGTCTCATACAATAGATCCTGAAACTCCACGGCTGTCTTTTTATAGCCGGTCGTATTGACGTTCGCCAGATTATTGGCAATGGTATCCACATTGAGTTGCTGACCGGCCATTCCCAAGGCAGCTGTACGTAAAGCTTTAATCATCTTCCTTCCTCCTCTTTACCGGAATCGACCGACTTCATTGGCGGATTTTCCCAGCGCCTCATTGATGGTTTTGATGGCTTTCTGAGACATTTCGAACTGGCGCTGAATTTCGATCAGGGAGACCAGTTCATTGACCGGATTGACATTGGCGCTTTCCAGATTTCCCTGTAACACCATGGGATTGTCCAGATCGTGATAGTTGCCCCGGTCGGTCACGAACAGGTTTTCTCCGTGTTTGGTGAGCCGGTGGGGATCATCGATGTCCACCACCCGCAGACGTCCCCGTTCGGCGCCGTCCACATACACCTCCCCGGAATGCAGGATCGTGATTTCTCCGGGAGACAGACCGTCTGTCGTTACATAGATACGGCCGCTATCCCCCAGCACATATTGACCGGAACTGGTCATCAGGGCTCCCTGGGAATCCACCAGAAAATGTCCGTCCCGGGTGAGGGCTTCTCCGTCGGGAGTCTCCACCACGAAAAAGCCCTTTCCGGAGATGGCCACGTCCAACGGGTTATCGGTCTGCGTTATCGAACCCTGGGATAAATCAGTTAGCATGGAGAGCGATTGCTTGACGTCTGATTCCTCCTTCAGAACTTCAGAGAATAACACATCCCGCTTAAACCCGTTGGTATTGACGTTGGCCAGGTTGTTGGCTAGGACATCATTTTGTTTCATGAGCCCTTTCATCTGGGCTGTGAGTGCTTTGATCTCAATATTCATGGGTTGGCACTTTTTACCGGAAAAAATGCAAAGACGGTGCCATGCCGGCCGGAAAGGGCACTTGGGCGGATCGCCCGGATGAGTCCAGGCAAATGATCGATATAATTTATTTTATATTAGCACTTATTTGATTTGTTCTTCCAATTGATGCAGAGAGGGCTGGAATGGAAAAACGCGATGAACTGGGAAAATATGAACCGGAAAAGAAAATATTTCCTAGGAATCCCGGGGCAATTCCAGCATGTTGAACTCCCCCACATACGTCGTGGCCCGGGCTTGTTTCAGGGCGCGGATTTTTTCCGTGATCCGCTGAATCCGTTCGGCGGATTCCAGAATAAGGTCCAGGTGCTGGGTCAGGCGTTCCGACTTCCCCAGAGACAGCATGGATTTCCCCAATTCCGCGGCTCCCATGATGGCTGTCAGCGGATTATTGATTTCATGGTTGATGGTGATGACCAACTCACCAACAGCCGCCAGCCGCTCTTTATCGATCAATTCCTGTTGTGTCCGGCGTAATTCTGCCAACGCGGTGGCCAGGGCCTCATGCCGGGCTGTCAGGTCCGCCTGCAATTGCAGTCGTTCCAGCGCCAGCGCCAAATAGGAAGAGACTACCTCCAGCTCAGGTTTCATGTCCGGCTGATACTTGCCGGGAGCCGAATGGTAAAAATTCAGGACACCCAGGAAT
>RFIZ01000304.1 GCA_003695105.1 Fidelibacterota bacterium | reverse complement strand
GTATCTGAAAGAGCGGTTTCATACCCGGCCCCGGGGGCTGTGGCTGACGGAACGGGTGTGGGAACCCCATCTGGCGCGGGTGATTGCCGCCGCTGGGATCCGGTATATTACGGTGGACGACTACCATTTTCTGGCCTCCGGAAAACGTCGGGAAGACTTGCGCGGCTATTATCTCACCGATGACCAGGGCCAGGCCATCGCCGTTTTTCCGATTCAGCAACCGTTACGGTACGCCATGCCGTTTCAGGCTCCGGAGGAAACGATTGCCATTCTACGGTCGGCGGCGGATGAATCCGGACAGGCGGTGATGGTCATGGCGGACGACGGCGAAAAATTCGGCGTCTGGCCCGGAACCCATGACCGCTGTTACGGACGGGACCGCTGGCTGGATGCCATGTTCTCCGCCCTGGAGGACAACCGGGACTGGATTGAGACCACTACCCTGGGGGACGTGCACGATTCCGTGCCCCCCCTGGGACGAATTTATCTGCCCACGGTCAGTTATTTTGAGATGAGCGAATGGACCCTGCCGGCGGATCAGGGCCGCCAGTTCAAGGCCCGGGTGGAAGCGATCAAAAAAAGAGGGGAGTGGGAGGAAATCCAGCCCTTTTTACGCGGGGGGACCTGGCGCAATTTTCAATCCCTCTACGACGAATCCAACTGGATGGTGAAACGGAACGACCGGCTTTCGGACCTGGTAGCCCGGGCCCGGCAGGAACGTCGCCTTCCGGGCTCCACACTGGAGTCGGTGGAAGAAAATATCTGGCGCGCCCAGTGCAACTGCGCCTACTGGCACGGTGTCTTCGGGGGACTGTATCTCCCCCACCTGCGACATGCCATTTTTCAGGCGTTGATCGAAGCCGAAGCCACCCTGGCCGCAGCCTTTCCGAACGGAGCCCTGCCACCGACGGATTGGGATCAGGACGGAGGCCGGGAATGGGAGTTGCATTCGAACACCCTCCACCTGTTCTGCAGTGAGGTGGGAGGAGTCATCCGGGAACTGGATCTGCTCCCGGTCCGCTTCAATCTCTCCAATACCCTGCGCCGCTACGCGGAAAGCTATCACAGTCGTCTGGCCGAAGTGGACAAACAGCAGACCTCCACCGGATCCATTCACGACCGGGTGACCGCCAAGGAACCGGGCCTGGACAAGGTGTTGCAGGTGGATACCTTTCCCCGGGCCATGTGGATGGATCGGTTCTTCAGTGATGATCGCTCCCTTGCCCGCCTGAGCGACGGGAAGGCCGAAGCCGGCGATTTTGTGACCCGATTGTACTCCGGCGGCAAATCGGGACAGGGTCTCACTTTTCAGGCCGACGGGATGGCCTGGGGTCAGCCGCTGCGGATCCACAAAACGCTCACGCTGGAGGAAGCCCGATTGCGGTTCTCCACCCGGATCGCTCATCGAGGAACCAAACCCTTGTCCGGGTGGTACGGCGCCGAATTCAATCTGGGACTGCTGGGAGGGCACAGTCCTGACCGCTTCTACCTGGAAAACGGGGAGCGACAGGGTCACCTGATGGACTATGCCGGGCGGGACGCCGCCATCCAGTCCCTGGCGATTCGCAATGACTGGGATTGCTTTCAGGTGGAATTTCGCTTTCCGGAACCGGTTCGTCTCTGGCGTTATCCGGTTTTTACGGTAAACATGAGTGAAGACGGATTTGAAAAAGTGTATCAGGGTTCGGCGGTATTGCCGTACTGGAACCTGACGTTGCAACCGGGGGAAACGATGACGATTGACTATGAGATTCAGGTGGAGACATGGAACCAAAGCAACCCATCAAAATAGCGTATTTCAGCGCCGAAATCGGCATCAGCGCCAGTCTGCCCACCTACAGCGGCGGCCTGGGTGTGCTGGCGGGAGATCACATCAAAGCGGCGGCGGATGCAGAATTACCGCTCTGTGCCGTTACCCTGCTCTACAAGGAAGGCTATTTCCAACAGCGACTGAACGCTCGCGGCTATCAGACGGAAACCTATACCCGTTTTGATCCGGAGCCCCTCCTGACCCGCGAACCGGTCCGGTTCACCCTGCGCCTCCGGGAGCGGGATGTCTGGATTCAGGCCTACCGCTACGATTATACCGGTCTCACGGGGTTTACCGTCCCCATCTATTTTCTGGATACGGACCTGGAAGAAAATTTCGATGACGACCGGATCCTGACCATGCGGTTGTATTCCGGGGACAAAAACCATCGGATTCTGCAGGAAGCCATCCTGGGCTTCGGGGGGATGCGGCTGTTAGAGGAACTGGGCCACACCCAAATTGAAACCTATCATATGAACGAAGGACACTGTTCCTTTCTCACCCTGCAATTGTACGAAAAGTTCGGTCACGACCGGGAACGGGTCCGGCGTCTCTGCCATTTTACCACCCACACCCCGGTGCCGGCCGGCCACGATCATTTCAACCTGGCGCGCTGTGAAAAATTGTTACACGGCCTGTTGCCCACCGATTTAGCCCTTCCCTCTCTGGTCCAGAACAGCCGCCTCCACATGACAGAACTGGGGCTCTATTTCAGCCGGTCGGCCAACGGCGTCTCCCGGCTCCACGGCCGGGTGGCCCAGGAGCAATTTCCCGATTTTACCATCGATTCCATCACCAACGGGGTCTATCATCCCTACTGGGTGGGGCGCAGTCTCCGGGAACTGTTTGATCGGGCGTTGCCCGGCTGGCGGCAGGAGCCGGAGCGTTTGCTGGAGGTGGATACCATCGCCGAAGACGATTTACTCCACGCCCACGATTCCCTGCAACATTTTCTCCTGGGGTATGTGAATTCTCAGACCCAACGCGCCTTGTCACAGGAATTGTTGACCCTGGGCTTCGCCCGGCGGGCGGCCGGGTACAAGCGGGCGCGCCTGATTTTCCGGAATCCGGAACGCCTGATCCAACTGGGGGAAGGGAAAATTCAAATCATCTTTGCCGGCAAGGCCCATCCTCAGGATCAACAGGGAAAACAGATCATCCAGGACATCGTGGCCATGTCCAACCGGTTTTTCGGCCAGATCAAAGTCGTTTTTCTGGAAAATTACAACCTCTGGCTGGGACGGCTGATCACCTCGGGGGTGGACGTCTGGCTGAATACGCCCCTGCGACCCAACGAAGCTTCCGGTACCAGCGGGATGAAAGCAGCCCTGAACGGCATACCCAATCTCTCCATTCTGGACGGTTGGTGGGCCGAGGGATGCCGTCACGGTGAAAACGGCTGGGGCATCGGCCGGCCGGACCACCCGGACGATGACCGGGATGCGGATCATCTCTATACCTTGCTGGAAGAGGAAGTCCTTCCCTGGTATTACGGACCGAAAGAGCGCCGGGTCCGGCTGATGCGGGAGTCGATTAAGACCGGAGTGCAGTTCACGGCCCACCGGATGATCCGGGAATATATTGAAAAGGTATATTCCCGGGGCTAAACTCCGAACCCATATCCGGGAGCTTGTTCGCCCAAACGAAATGGAGGAACCATGACTGGCATTGATTATAGCATTGTGGCGGTATACCTGATTGCGATCGTCATCATCGGTTTGGTGGTACAACGCAAGGCGGCCCAGGGAATCGATTCGTATTTTCTGGGAAACCGCGATCTTCCCTGGTGGGCCCTGGCCAGCTCCGGCATGTCCTCCAATCTGGATATCAGCGGCACCATGATCATCGCCGCCCTGATCTATGCCCTGGGAGCCAAAGGATTCTATATCGAAATCCGGGGCGGAGTCACCCTGATCATGGCCTTTCTGATGGTGTACATGGGCAAATGGAACCGGCGCAGCGAAGCCATGACCCTGGCGGAATGGATGGAACTGCGCTTCGGTGCCGGGAAACAGGGACAGGTGGCCCGCTTCCTGGCGGCGGTGTCGTCCATCATCATGACCATAGCCATGGTCACCTATTTCGCTCTGGGAGGAGGCAAATTCCTGGACACGTTCCTGGGCATCCATGATTACCTGGGATTGCCGTCGGAGTTCTGGGCGGCCACCCTGCTGATCGCCGTGGCCATGATCTATACCGTGGCCTCCGGTCTCTATGGTGTGGTGTGGACCGATGTCTTTCAGGGGTTGCTGATTTTTGCCGCCATCGCCTACATGGCGGTACGGGCGCTGGGCATTACCCTGCCGGAGGAATTCACCATTTCCCTGCCCCTGTTCAACGGCGGCTTCGAACGGGTGACCACCACTTTCCGGGACTGGACCAGCATTTTACCCTCCTCCCATCTGCAGATTGATCCCGCTTCCGAATATTCCATTTACAATCTGTTCGGCGTGGCGATTATGTTTTACCTGTTGAAGGTGATTCTGGAGGGCTCCGGCGGCACGGGGAACTATATGCTGCAACGCTATTTTGCCGCCAAAAACGACCAGGAAGCCGGCCTGCTGAGCGTTTTCTGGGTATTCCTGCTTTCGTTCCGCTGGATTTTTATTGGCGCCATTGCGGTCATCGGCATTTCCCTGGGAAACCAGGTGTCGGATCCGGAGCGGGTGCTGCCTCTGGTGGTGGGGTCCCTCCCGGTGGGAGTGAAAGGCTTTCTGGTGGCCGGTCTCATGGCGGCGGGCATGTCTACCTTTGACAGCACCGTCAATGCCGGGGCCGCCTATTGGGTGAAAGACATCTATCAGCTCTGGATCAATCCCAGGGCCTCCAACCGGCAGCTGATGATCCAGAGTTACCTGGCGTCGGTGTTCATCGTGGTTTTCGGTCTGGGCCTGATGCTGGTGTTCAAGAACATCAATTCCATCTGGGGCTGGATTACCATGAGCATCGGTTCCGGTTTGCTGATCCCCATGTTGTTGCGCTGGTATTGGTCCCGAATGAACGGCTGGGGTTTTGCCGTCGGCACCCTGGCGGGCATGGTGGCGGCGG
>RFIZ01000303.1 GCA_003695105.1 Fidelibacterota bacterium | reverse complement strand
TTATCCTCCTTCGTATTGCGGGCATCGATAATCGCGTCTGCCAGAGCAGCCACGATCAGTTGAATCGTCCGCAGGGAATCATCGTTGGCGGGAATGGGATAGTCCACCTGAGTAGGATCGGTATTGGAATCGACCAGGGCTACAACCGGTATTTCCAGACGGCGGGCTTCTTTCACGGCGGTGGCCTCATGCTGGGCATCCACGACAATCAACGCATCCGGAAGCCGACGCATATCCTTGATGCCCCGATGTTGATCGGACAACCGGATCCGTTCCCGATTCAGTTGCTGGATTTCCTTTTTCGTCAGGTTTTCATAGATGCTGGAACTCTCTTTCTCCAGCATCTGCAACCGTTTGATGGATTTCTTGATGGTGGCAAAATTGGTAAGGGTACCGCCGAACCACCGTTCCACCACGTAAAACATGCGGCAGCGGTCCGCTTCCTGTTGAACGATGTCCCGGGCCTGCTTTTTCGTGCCGACGAATAAAATTTCGCCTTTTTTGGCAACCACATCCTTCAGAAACTCACAGGCTCGCTCGATAGCGGCAATCGTTTCCTCCAGATTGATGATGTACACCCCGTTTTTTTCCATCAGGATATAGGGTTTGAAATTGGGGTGCCATTTGCTGGTTACATGGCCAAAATGGGCACCGGTACTGAGAAGATCCTGAAATTGTACACTTGCCATAAAATTACCGTTTTGAGAACTGGAACCGTTTCCGGGCACCAGGTTGTCCATATTTCTTACGTTCCACCCGACGGGCATCCCGGGTGAGGAAGCCGTGGCTTTTCAAAGTCTGGCGAAAATCGGCATTTACCTGTAACAGAGCCCGGGAAATGCCCAGTTGGACGGCGCCCGCCTGTCCGGTCAGTCCGCCGCCATGCACATTGGCTTTGATATCGTACTCTTCCGCCACACCCAGAACTTCCAGGGGCTTGCGGGAGAGAATCGCCAGGGATTTTCGGGATAAATATTCATCGTATGGGCGTCCGTTGATCAAAATTTCGCCCTTGCCAGGGGTCAGATACACCCGCGCCACCGAGCTCTTCCGGCGACCGGTCCCCTGGTACACTGCTTTTGCTGCCATAGACTACAGTTCCAATGGTTTGGGGTTTTGTGCGGTATGGGGATGTTCACTGCCCGCATACACTTTCAAATGGCGGAAACATTGGCGACCCAGCCGGTTGTGGGGAAGCATGCCTTTCACCGCCTGTTCTACAATGCGCTCCGGGAACGTTCGGCGCATATGAGCCAGGTCGGTTTCTTTCCCCCCGCCGGGATAGCCCGTATGACGGAAATAGGTTTTTTGGTTTTCCTTGTTCCCCGTCACCCGGATTTTGTCTGCATTGACAACCACCACAAAATCTCCCATATCCATGTGGGGGGTGAAATTGGGTTTATGTTTACCGCGCAATATCGTGGCGACCCGGCTGGCAAACCGACCCAGGGTCTGTCCTTCGGCGTCGGCAATCCACCAGTCGCGCTGTATGTCCGCTTGTTTGATTGATTCTGTTTTCATTTTATCCACTTCGAAAATAGCCTCAAAATTTATTTCCCCTTCCTTATAGCAGGCAAATATTCTTTCAATTACAACTAAAGATAGGAAATCCGAACCGGGACCGGAATGGCTACCCGCCCCGGTCGATGACCTGGGGCCGGCGATCCTCTCCGATTTTGACGTAGGTGATATCGCCTTCCGTGACCATGATGCGACGGTCCGCTTCATAAATGCGGCTGGCCCAGGCTTCGATATGAACCGTAATCGAGGTTCGTCCAATCCGAATCAAACTGGCGTAACAGGCCAGGGTATCCCCCACAAAGACGGGGTGTTTAAAGGTGATGGAATCCATCGCCACCGTCACGACCCGGCCCTGGGCAATTTTCCGACAGAATACGCCTCCGGCGATGTCCATCTGGGACAGCAACCAGCCGCCGAAGATATCTCCGTTGGGGTTGGTATCCCTGGGCATGGCCACCACCTGGATGGTGAGTTCACCGTGAGGCTGACTGGAATCGGGCATGGAGGGGTCCAGACGTATTCAGATATCCGATAACCATACAGAGGAAAATAATCGTTCCCACGTTCTCAAACAACGCTTTGTGCCGTCTACATTTCACTCCGGCAGATTCACTCCTCCCCCGGGAATTGAGATAAAAAAATAGCTCCTCTTGCAAAATGGAGCATAATGCATCGGCTGATTCTTTTCCGGCAGTACCCGGGATCCCCGATACGCTACGCTATCGGGATAAACTCCTCCCCCAACTACATTCTAATTGATTGTATGTTTCCTGCCAACCAAAGACCCCGCTTTAGCGGGGCGCAGGTTGGTACCCGGGGTCGGACTCGAACCGACACGGCTTTAGAGGCCGAGGGATTTTAAGTCCCTTGTGTCTACCAATTCCACCACCCGGGCAAATTCAAATAATCGGAATGAAGCAAAATATAAACTAAATCTTCAGACAGTGACTTTTCTAACGTAAATCTTCAACTCTTCCTGAGGCGTCGATCGGATTCGAACCGATGAATCGCGGTTTTGCAGACCGCTCCCTTAGACCACTTGGGTACGACGCCAATGGTTGGAACCCGGGTGGATTCCCAATTTGTCTTGATCAGGTCAAAAATCGCGCTGGGAAATTAATCCCTGTGGAATCTGGTTATCAAACGGTTCTCTGCCATTTCCTTCGTAACTTCCTCCATGGATATCGAATTACTGAACATCTACCAGCGCCTTCGGGATTTCCATGTCCCCGCCCCGGTTCTGGACGCCATCTTTTCCGATCCCGAAAGCCAGTCCATCCTGGTGGAGGCCTGGCGTTCTTTGGAAGGAGATGGATTCAGCGGAGATGAAGCCGCCCGTGAAATCGCCGAAATGATCTATCAGGAATTTCCGGAGCTGGAATCCCTGATCGACGATTTAAAAAAATAGCGCCGGCTGCGATTCTGTTTCGGAGCCGGAACGACGTTCATCTCC
>RFIZ01000032.1 GCA_003695105.1 Fidelibacterota bacterium | reverse complement strand
TATTTCCAGGTGATGGCCGAACCGGTCTCCACCTGGGTCCAGGAAATGCGGGCGTGATCCTCCAGACAGATGCCCCGTTTGGTGACGAAATTATAGATGCCCCCTTTGCCTTCCGCGTCGCCGGGATACCAGTTCTGGACGGTGGAATATTTGATGTAGGCGTTGCGGTGGGCCACCAGTTCCACCACGGCGGCGTGGAGCTGGTTTTCATCCCGCATGGGAGCGGTGCACCCCTCCAGATAACTCACGGAACTGCCCTCCTCGGCGATGATCAGGGTCCGTTCGAATTGACCGGTGCGGGCGGCATTGATGCGAAAGTAGGTGGACAACTCCATGGGACAGCGCACACCCGGGGGAATGTAGACAAAACTGCCGTCGCTGAATACGGCCGAATTCAGGGCGGCGAAATAATTGTCGGTATAGGGCACCACCGATCCCAGGTATTTTTGTACCAGGTCGGGGTGATTGTGCACGGCTTCGGAGAAGGAACAGAAAATGATCCCGTGGCGGGAGAGTTCTTCCTTAAAGGTGGTAGTGACGGACACGCTGTCGAACACGGCGTCCACCGCCACGCCGGCCAGCAGTTTTTGTTCTTCCAGGGGAATGCCCAGTTTGTTGTAGGTGGCCACCAGTTCCGGATCGACTTCATCCAGACTTTGGGGCCGGTTTTGTTTCCTGGGCGCCGAAAAATAACTGATGGCCTGGTAATCGATGGGGGGGTAGGAGACCTTGGCCCAGGTGGGTTCACTCATCTTTTGCCAGCGGCGATAGGCCCGCAGACGCCAGTCCAACAGCCAGTCCGGTTCCAGTTTCCGCCGGGAGATGGTCCGGATGACCTCTTCGTTCAGGCCGGGTGGCAGGGTTTCCTGTTCGATATCGGTGACGAACCCGTACTTGTACTCCTGCCGGATGGCGGAATCGATGGTGTGCTGGGAGGATGTTTTGGCGTTCATTGCGTTTGAAAACTGGATCCGCAGCCACAGGTCCGGGTGGCATTGGGATTGCGGAACTTGAACCCTCCTTTCATCAAATCGTCCGAATAATCGATGATGAGCCCCTGCAGCACGGCGTAACTGTCCGGATCGCAGAGGAGCTGATGGCCCCGGCTTTCGAAGGCCAGGTCTTCGGGGCGGCGCCGGTGTTCGAAATCCAGGGTGTAACTCAGACCGGAACAGCCTCCGGGGCGGGTGCCGATGCGCACGTAGGGCGGCACCGGGTTCTGGTTCAGGCGGCTGCTTTCCAGTTTGCGGGCGGCCACTTCGGTCAGGGTGATGGGCTGGGGTTGCTGGCGGTGAAGGTCCATGAATCGGTTTCCTTTTATTGGGTGATCTGATCGAGCGTCAAATTGGCAAACACCGCTTTGATGGTGTTGTTGACGCGCTGAATCGGTTGCCGGATGTTGCATTGAGTCAATTGGTCGCAGGCGGCATCCAGGTTGCAGTCCACCAGTCCCAGGGGACCCTCCAACATTTCTACGAACCGGGCCAGACTGAGGGTATTCAGGGCCATGGAGAGCCGGTAGCCTCCGTTGGGACCCTGCACCGGCTCCACCACCCGTTCCCGGGCCAGTTGCTGGAGAATTTTGGCCAGCAGAGGCCGGGGAATGGCGTACCGTTCGGCGATCTCTTTGGCCTTGGTGATCTGCTCCGGCGGCTTGTGCTGCATGTATTGCATGGCCATCAGGGCGTATTCGACTTTGCGGGTGAGTTTCAGCATATGCGACTAATTTTGTCGCATTAATTTACGGACATCCGTAGCGGGAACCAAAGGAAATCGAAATCAGGGGAGTAGCGACAGGGTGGGGTAGCTGTCAGCGGGAGCGGTAATTCTTCCGATGTCCCGGGCCGGGAAGGGAGACCGGGATGCCAGTTCGGAGAGAAAGGTGTCCACCTGGTCGGGCGGACAAAATACCAGCAGACCGCCGGAGGTCTGGGCGTCGCAGGCCAGGAGCTGATCCAGAGGGGAGAGCTCCGGTGCGAAGCGGGTGTGAGGGGTCACGTGGGTCAGGTTGCGCCGGGTGCCGCCGGCCATGAAGCCGGCTTCCGCCAGGTCCCGGATGCCCGGCAGGAACGGCAGGTCGGAAAAGCGGATTTCCGCCCGGACACCGCTGGCCCGGCAGGCCTCCAGCAGGTGGCCCAACAGACCGAATCCGGTGACATCGGTGACGGCCCGGAGTCCCAGCCGTTTGGCCGCCTCCGCCGCCGCCTGGTTGAGGGTGGTCATGGAGCGGACGGCCTGGTCCACGACTTCGGCCGGAGCCCGGCCTTTTTTGATCGCGGTGGCCACAACGCCGGTTCCCAGGGGTTTGGTGAGCAGGATATGATCACCGGGCCGGGCGGCGCCATTGGTGAGGAGCTGGTCTTCCCGCACTTCCCCGGTGACCACCAGGCCGTATTTCGGTTCCGGGTCATCCACGCTGTGGCCGCCGGCGATGACGATCCCGGCCTCCCGGGCCTTGTCGGAGCCGCCCTGAAGGATCCGCGTGAGCATCTCATGGGGCAGGGTCTGGATGGGGAAGCCCACGATGTTCAGGGCGAAGAGAGGCGTGGCCCCCATGGCGTAGATGTCGGAGAGGGAATTGGCGGCGGCGATCTGACCGAACAAATAGGGATCGTCCACCACGGGCGTGAAAAAATCCACGGTCTGGACCAGCAGGCGGCCGTCGTCCAGGCGCACCACGGCGGCGTCGTCGGCCTGGTCGAAACCGACCACGATACGGTCATCCGTTTCCAGGTGCAGGGGACTCAGAACCTGAGCCAGGTCCTTGGGACCGATTTTACACGCTCACCCGGAGCCGTGACTCAGCGTAGTGAGGCGAATTTCTTCGCGGTCTTTCATGGGGGTAATTTAGAGGTAAGAAAAGGTGAGCGGTAAGGAAAATGGCGGGAATTACATCTCTTCCACCAGTTTCTGGACGTCTTCCAGGGTTTTGATCTCCTTGTCTACCAGGTATTCCAGATGAATGGTCTTGAAAATGGAGGTGATCTGAATCTGTTCCACGTAGTCCGACAGGTGCAACGGGAAGTGGAGCGTTTTGAGCACGATCAGATCCCGGGGATAGGTGACTTCCGTCGGACGGAGCGAAGCGATGGAACGATTGTCCTGGCGCAATTGATGGCGGATGGCTTCCAGGCGGGGAACGGTCAGGTCCTCTTCGAAGGTCCAGGGGGCCAGATCGGAGGCAAACTGGCGGAGATAATCCAGCCCGTCGCGCAACGATTGCTGGAGCAACCGGCCGTATTGGCCCTGCCCCAGGAGTTGATATAATTTTTTGTCGATACTTTTCCGGGTTTCCTCCAGATAGTGTTTCCAGAGGGTGAAATGACTCCGAAACAGAAAATAGCCGAAGGGCGTCCGAAAAGAATTTTTGGAAGTGAAGAAAGATTTGACCTCGTAGGCCATTTTTTTCTGTTGCCGGCGAATTTCATCCGGGAACAACTGAAAGGTGACCAACTGTTCCCCGGCCGCCTCCGGGTTCAGGAAATCGCCCGGGATGTTCAGTTCGGCGAAGTGCAGCGAAAAGCGTTTATTGAACCCCTGAATGTTGAGCTGAATGAAGGCTCCCATGTCGGAAATTTTGATCAGATTGTTGAGTGCATGATCGAATTCCGGCAGGGTGGTGATGGAAGGAAGCTGGGGATGCTCGGAGAGTTCCGGGAACAGGGGCAACTGTCTGGGATCGGATGAGTCCACCATAGTGCGACGGTAGTTTACAATAATCGGGAAGAAACTTCAAGGATGGAGTCCCGGCTCAAATTTCCTATGTCATTTCGATCCCGACATGTGTGAAGGCATGTCGGGAGAGAAATCTACTTTGGCTTTTGGTTGGGTTCTCCCAGTACCCGTACAATCGTGATGAACGGGCAGCTGGTGACTCTGGGAACGAATGGCTTCTCTCTGTACCCGTACAATCGTAGCCTTTTGCTCACTGGCGTGGATCCCTCAACGCCTTTCGGCGGATTCGGGATGACAGGTTCAACCAGAAGGACCGGTTCCGTTTCCCAATCCGGGTGATCCACTGGCGATCCCACCGCAGGGGCGGAAACTCCGGCGCCACTCCGGCGTACCCTCACCATGAAATTCTTGACTGACCTTCTCCGCTCATCCTAAGTTGAACTTTCCTGGAAGGAGATAAACGTGAAAAACGCCCTCTGGTCAAACATCTTTTCCAACTGGCAACAGGAAGAAAGCCAGACGGTCCTCACTTTGAAGCAGGTACCGATTTTTTCCGGGCTGAAACCCCGGGAATTGCGCGCCATCGAGAATCTGGTCCACGTCCGGACCTACCAGCCGGGAGAAATGATCTTCAAACGCCACGCGCCGGGCGAAGGGATGTACATTATTCTCTCCGGCAAGGTGGAAATCTATCTGGAACCCACACCGGGCGAACGGAATGTCCTGGCCACCCTGTCGGACGGAGATTTTTTCGGGGAACTGTCCCTGCTGGACGACGAAGCCCGCTCCGCCGCCGCCGTGGCCGCCGACGCCACCGAACTGCTGGGATTCTTCCGCCCCGACCTGCTTTCGCTCCTGGAGCGGAATCCGGAACTGGGCAATAAAATTCTGATCAATCTGGCCCGCGTCATCAGCGCCCGCCTGCGCAAAACCAATGATCTGTTGACCGAAGCACAACAGTCCCGGAAACATGACGACGCCTAAAGATCCCCTGTTACAGATCTACCGGCTCCTCATCACCCTGATTGGAGTCGGCTTCCTGTACGTCATCTGGCCTTACATTTCTTCCGTGGTCGTCCTGCTGGTCTTTGCCTTCCTGCTCACCACCATCCTCCTGCCGGGCGTGGACACCCTGGAACGGAAAATCAAGAGCCGGGGCATGAGCGTCCTCCTCGTCACCGTAGGACTGGCCGCGCTGATCACCCTCTTTATCGCCAGCTTTGCTTCCGGCCTCTACTCCCAGGGCGTGGATTTTTCCCAGCAGATCAACAATCAGGACTACCAGAACAACCTCATGCAACTGGTGAACAACGTCCGGGATGCGCTGCCGCCGTCCCTCCAGGACATGTTGCCGCAGGAGTCCGGTGAAAAGGGGGGACTGATCGGATCCGTCCTGAAAAACCTGTCGGGCGTCCTGCAGAATCTCCTCTCCGTTGCCGGCGCCATCGGCAGTTTCATTTTCAATTTTGTCATGGTCCTGATTTTCACCGTCATTCTGCTGTACGAATACCACAATTTCAAACGGAGTCTGGTGCGCTTTATCTCCAACAAATACTTTGAAATCGGTCTGCGCCTGATTTTCAACATCGAACGGGCCGTCTCCAGTTATCTCCGGGGCCAGCTCCTGGCGGCATCCAGCGTGGGCATCATGTCCATCATCGGTCTGGTCATTCTCAACATGTTCGGCGCCAACCTGACCCTGGTGATTTTCATCGGTATCATTGCCGGACTGGCCAACCTGATTCCGCTGGTGGGTCCTTTCGTGGGCATGGTTCCGGCCATGCTGATCGCCGTCATGAACAATCTGGGGAACGAAGCCGCCCTGCACCATCACCTCTTTTCCGTGATTCCGTCCCCCTTCTACCTGCTGGACATCGTGCTCATGTTCATCATCGTCCAGCAGATCGACAACAATTTCGTGACTCCCATGCTGGTGGGAGAGAGCGTGGGTCTCCATCCCATGCTGGTGATGATCGCCCTGCTGATCGGCGGAACCTTACTGGGTCCGTTGGGAATGCTGTTCGCCGTGCCCGCGGCCGGAGTCCTCAAGGTCATCGGGCAGGAATGGTCTTTCGTTTCGAAAAACGCCCACCTGCTTTAATCGGCCCTCACCGGCAGGCGAATCTCGATTCCGCAGCCTCCGAGAGAACTGTCTCCGGCCGACACCTGTCCACCGTGAAGCTGGATGATGTGTTTCACGATGGCCAGTCCCAGTCCCGTCCCTCCGGTCTTCCGATCCCGCCCGGGGTCGACCCGATAAAACCGTTCCCAGACCCGTTCCCGATGCTCCGGCGGAATGCCCGGACCGGAGTCTTCCACCCGGATCACCAGCGTATCCTCCTGCCTCCGCCCCGTGATGCGGATCCGGCCCCCCGGGGGGGAATACTTGACGGCGTTGTCCAACAGGTTGATCCAGGCCCGCTTCAGCCACTCTTCGTCACCGATGAGGGTGTCCTCTTCCGGCAGGGATAATTCCCACTGCAGCCCCTTCCGGTCACCGGCTTCCGCCACTTCCTGACGGGCGGCCTCCCAGCTCCGGCTCACCGACACGGGTTCCCGGGCGGCCGCGCTGCCGGCTCCCGCATGGTCCAGGTGGGACAGCGTCAATAAATCTTCCACCAGAGCTTGCATGCGCTCCGTCTGGCGCAGGATGGCCCGGAGAAAGGTGTGGGGTTCCGCTGAGGGGGGCAGTTCCTCCTGGAGGGTTTCGGCATACCCCTTCAGGGAGGTGAGGGGTGTTTTCAGTTCGTGGGAGACGTTGGCCACAAAATCCTGACGCATGCGCAATGTGGCCCTGGCCTCGGTAATATCCCGGAGGACCAGCAGCCGGTACGCCTCTCCCGTGGATGCGATCCGGAACGGCGCATGGTGAAAGGCCACCGTCCGGGGCGGGCTGCCCTCCAGTTCCAGTTCCCCAGACGGCGGGGCGGCACCGTTCAGGCTCTCCAGCAAGCGGGGTTGACGAATCCACTCCGGGAACCGCTTCCCTTTCCAGTTGCTTCCGGTCATTTGCAACAGGGATTCCGCCCGGGCATTGAGACGAACCACCCGGAGCGAATCGTCCAGCACCACGATGCCTTCCTCCAGGTTTTCCAGCACGGTTTCCAGTTCTTCCCGTTCCCGATCCCGGCGCCGAAGAACCTCCTGGAAATCCCGGTTCAGGTCATCGATACTCGTACCCAGCCTCTGCCAGGGTTCCGGCAGCCGGGGACTCAGTTCGGGAGGCTGGCGACCCGCCGCCACCGCCTGAATTCCTCTGCGGATCTCTTCCCGCACGCGGGTGTCCCGGCGCTCAAAATAGAGCATCAGTAGTCCCCCGGCCAACAGCAACAGGATCCCCATTCCCACGGTGGTTGCCTCCCACCGCAGGGGCGGCAGAGACGGGTCCGGCACCGCTGCCCGGAGGATGGCGGGCGCCGGAGTATCGATCCGGACCGCCCGGTACCAGAAGGGTTCCTTCAGCGTATAACTGTAGCGGTGGGACTGGCCGGCCCCTGTCCGGAGAGCATCCCGCACCTCCGGACGATCCCGGTGGCTGTCCATGGTGGCCGGATCGGCATGGGAGGCCGCCAGGACGGTTCCGTCC
>RFIZ01000031.1 GCA_003695105.1 Fidelibacterota bacterium | reverse complement strand
TGTCCAGCAGTTCGTCCAGTTCGGAATCCGTCGGTCTCACACCTTGTTCCAGTCGTGCGCGAAATATTCCCGGGTCATCTTTTTCAGTACACCGGATAGGAGAATGAGCGAAATGAGATTGGGAAAGGTCATGAACCCCAGGGCAGCGTCGCCAAAGGCCCAGACCGGTTCCAGTGAGGCAATACCGCCGATAAAGACAAAGGTGACATACACCCATTTGTAGGGAAGGATCGCTTTTTCACCGAAGAGATAGTCCGTGGCCCGGTCCCCGTAGAAGGACCAGCTGATGGCCGTGGATACGGCAAAGAGCAGAACCGACAGGGTGATGATTTTATCTCCGTACCCGAATAACCAGGACAACCCCTGTTTGAAAGCAAAGGAGGTGAGGAGACTGCTGTTCAATAGTTCCCCTGCAAAGTGTGGATCAATCCGATTGACATAGAATTCGGTATGATGCCAGGCACCAGTCACCAGAATGGAGAGGCCGGTCAGGGAACAAATGACGATCGTGTCGATGAAGGGTCCCAGCATGGCGACCGCTCCTTCCCGGACGGCAAATTTGGTCTTGGCGGTGGAGTGGGCAATCGCCGCGCTTCCCTGTCCGGCCTCATTGGAATACAAGCCGCGTTTGACACCCCACAGCATCGTGTTCATCATGACCAGAAGGGTACCGCCGCCGACACCCGACAATTCGGCGGGTGGATTGAAGGCCATGGAAAAGATGAGTTTGAAACTTTCTCCAAGATGCGAAATGTTGGAGACCAGAATCAGGAGGGCGGAAAAGACATAGATTACGGCCATGATGGGAGCCAGATAGCCGGTAACCCGACCAATGCGCCGAATCCCTCCGATGATGACCAGAGCGACCACTCCGGCCATCAGCAGGCCGTTGATCACCTGTTCGATCGATACACTGAATCCCGACCAGATTTGATGTTTCAGAGTAAGAAAATGCTGGGTGCCCAATACCTGGGTGAATTCGGAATAGATTTGATCCGAGACCGTAAAGGACTGGATGGCATTTCCGGTGGCGAAGGAGCAGATAATGGCGAAGGCGGCAAAAGCCACGGCCAGCCAGCGCCAGTTTTCCCCCAGGCCACGTTCGATGGTATACATGGGACCGCCGTGGGTAAAGCCTTTTTCATCGACGGTGCGGTACCGCAGCGAAAGGGTGCTTTCGGCGAATTTCAGGGTGGTTCCGAAAAAGGCCGTAACCCACATCCAGAATAAGGCTCCCGGTCCGCCGTAATAGAGAGCGGTGGCCACACCGGCAATATTCCCAATTCCCACGGTGGCCGACAGGGCGGTGGACAACGCCCGGAAGTGGTTCAGATCTCCTGCGTCTTCCGGATTGTCATAAATCCCCCTCGTCACCTGAACACCATGCCAGAAATACCGGATTTGAGGAAATCCCAGCTTCAGGGTCGTGTAGATACCGGTTCCGACCAGGGCCATCACCATCAGGGGAACCGCTCGTTGGGAGGGAAACGACCAGACCCCGTTGTAAAAGTCAATTCCAAAGGCGTATAAAATGAATACAATGATTCCAAAGGCGATCAAACCGGCTTTTTTTCGATCCATAGCACCCTCTTTGTTTTCGGAAAAGAAGGAAAAGTTTACACGTGGAGGGAAGAGGTACCCAACAGAAATTTCACGGGGAAGGGTTGCGGAACACCGGCAGGCGGATGCAACTTGTTTCCAGACATTTACGGCGAGATTTCGTGTTCTTACCTTCTTCAGTGCGAAAGGCACCGCTGTTCTGGTGGTTTCTCTTTTTTCTGATGGGGATGGCATCGGTTCCGGCACCCCGGATCGGGATTCTGTTCCTGTCGATAATAGCATTCGGGTTCTACCTCCAGGAGAAAAAGTCTGCCATTGGTTTGATCTTGATGATGTGCGTTTGTGCCGGCCTGGGGTGGATTCGTCTGGAGATGCGGCAAACCGACCGAATCCCTGCCTTCCGGGGAGCCCGTCAATGGACCGGTCCTATAAGAAAATTTCTGGGCACCATTCAGTCCAGCGGGATTACCCGTACGGGACGCTATCGCCTGGAAGTGCTGTGGCTGGAACCGGATACTTTCCTTCACGGCCGTACCCGATGGCACGTCTACGTCTATCCGGACACGAATCTGCAGGCGATCCCCGGCGATACCCTTCAGCTGACTTGGTGTCGGTTTTCACCGCTGGCTCCGCCCCGGAATCCGGGACAATTTGATTTTCGATCCTATGCCCATAATCACGGCATCATCGGGGTTTTGAGTCTTACCGATTCGACCGCTCTGACATTGAGGCGACACACGGGGTTAACTGCCATGGGTTGTGCCTGGCAGGTCCGCAGGTGGGTTCATCGACAATTAAACCGTTATGTACCGGAACGGGAAAGTGGTTTCCTGGAAGCGGTACTGTTGGGGGAGAAAAGCGATCTGGATGACGAATTGCAAACGGCTTTTCGCAGAATCGGCGTCATCCATGTGCTGGCCGTTTCCGGTTTGCATGTGGGGTATATTTTGATCATCATCCTGCTTCTGACCAAGCTCCTTCGCATACCCTGGGGGTGGGATCGACTGGCAATTGTGCTGGCGCTGGCCGGGTATTGTGTGGTTACCGGATTGAGAAGCTCGGTCATCCGGGCGGCCGGGATGGCGGCCCTCTATCTGTGCGGTCCCCTTGTCAATCGGAGACCAAACCCTTACAACATTCTGGGAGCGGTCGGGCTCACCATGATCCTGGTCGAACCTCTGAGTGTGTATGACATGGGGTTCCAATTGAGCTTCGCAGCCGTGTTTTCCATTCTTGTATATGTGACCTACCTGGAACCCCAGATACCGGACCGATGGCGCATCCGCCGGATCCACAGCCCGATTGTACGGGGATTCCTGGAATTGATGGTGATTTCCACTATGGCTCAACTGGGAACCTTGCCGCTGTTGCTGCCCAGGACTCATCAAATTCCACTCCTGAGCATGGTGGCCAATGGATTGATTGTTCCCCTGGTGGGTGTGATAGTCTCGTTGGGGTTCCTCTATCTCGTCGTCAGTTTCGTCCCTTTGATTCAGGCAGTGATCGCCAATTCGCTCTGGCTGTGTATTCGGCTGGTCGAAACCACAGCCCGCTACCTGAGTGCCCCTGCATTCGCTACCGCGCGAGTCAGCGGAGACGGAATCGACGTCATTTTGATCGTTTACGGTTCTGTTTTCCTGAGCCTGTATTGTTTGAATCGACGTCCATTTCGTTATTTCTTGTTGGGAGCCTGTTTGTGTTGGTCCCTGCTGGTATGGCACCGGGCCAGTCTAAGGAATGAGCTGGAGGCTGTGTTTCTGGATGTAGGGCAGGGGGATGCCGCCCTCATCCGCTTGCCGGATCGGAAAACCATGGTCATTGATACCGGACCCAGAACCTACTACCGGGACAGCGGCCGGGATGTTCTATTGCCGGCTCTGGTAGCACTGGGCGTACGGGAGATCCAATGGCTGGTATTAACTCACGCCCATGCGGACCACATCGGTGGGACTCTGTCGGTCCTGAAACAGATTCCGGTGGATACGCTGGTGATCCCCATGCAATGGGGAAATACCGCTCTGATCCGGCACATCCGGCGTTGCGCCGATTCTCTGCATGTGGCGGTCGATACGATTCGGGGACCCAAAAGTATTCTCCACCGGGATTATCTCATTCAATTCTTGTGGCCCCTTCGGGAGGCGGCAGAACTGAATCAAAACAATCGCAACATAGTGTGCACCGTCCGAACATCAGGGGGAAGCCTGCTGTTTACGGGAGATCTGGAACAGGATGGTGAACGGGCCTTGCTGCAACGGTGGGACACGGTACCAACTACCGTCCTGAAAGTGGGGCACCACGGGTCGGATACGGGCACCACCGGGCCGTTCCTGGAGGCCCTGTCTCCAAAGTTGGCTGTTATTTCGGTGGGAAAGGGCAATAAATTCGGTCATCCATCACCGGAAGTAATCCAAAGACTCCATGATCACCAGGTTACCATCCATCGCACCGATCGCCGGCAGGCGTTGTGGTTGCGTTTCCACCAGTCAAATTGGGACTCGGTAACATGGCGCTGATTGCCGGTGTGGATGAAGCAGGACGGGGATGTCTGGCGGGACCGGTCGCAGCCGGAGCCGTCATTTTACCGGCAGACCATGGGATTTCAGGTTTGCGGGATTCGAAAAAATTAAGCCCCCGGCAGCGGGAAGCGTTGTTCGAAAAGATTCAAGCCCGGGCCGTGGCCTGGTCCGTGGGCTTCGTAGACCACCGTGACATCGATCGAATCAATATCCTCCAGGCCACGTTCAAAGCCATGCAAAAAGCTCTGGGTACCTTATCCCGGCGGCCGGACAAAGCGCTCATCGACGGATCTCCCTTACCCAATCAAATTATTCCCAATGAAGGCATCGTTGACGGCGACGATCAGGTGGATTGCATCCAGGCCGCGTCCATCGTGGCCAAGGTCTTGCGGGACCGGTGGATGATCCGCCAGAGTATCATTTTTCCCGAATATGGTTTTGAGCGTAACAAAGGGTACGGGACCCGGGTCCATCTGGAAGCGCTGGAGGCTTGGAAAGCTTCACCCATTCACCGCAAATCCTTTCGGCCGGTTCAACAACACCTGCCCACGATTACCTGGCTGGAACAAACCAATCGCATCGGCTGGATGGGCGAAAAACTGGCGGCATTGAATCTGCAACAAAAAGGATTCGACATACTTCAGATGAATTTGGCAGTTCCGCCCTATGGAGAAATTGATATCTTGGCCAGACAACAGAATACACTGGTCTTTGTGGAGGTAAAAAGCGGGAGCCGGATGACAATGGATATGCTGGTACAAAAAATCGATGACCAGAAAATTCAGCGCCTGTACCATGCGATCGACGCCTATCTCAGTGAAAATCCTTGGGAGGGATCCATCCGTCTGGATGCTATGATGGTGCTGATTCGCCGTGGAGGTCCGCGAATCGTGCATTATGAAAGCATCGGGTCCTGATCAGACTTCCGAACTATTCCTGTTTCCCATCGTTGACTTTGCAGTAAACTTATCGCCCCAAATCAAAGGTCATTACATTACCCATGACAAAAAAAATTTCCCCCAAGATGAAACTGTCACCCCGGATGGAAAAAATCCTGACCGAAGCCAAATCGCTGGTCACCATCGTCATCATTGCCTTGTTGCTCAAGGTGACCATTGTGGAGGCCTATATCGTTCCCACCGGAAGTATGGAAAATACCATCATGACCGGCGATTTCCTGATTGGCAGCCGGTTTGTATATGGCATGCGTACCCCGGACTGGATCGGCGTTCCCTATACGGATTGGGGTTTTTCCATACCTTATTACCGTTTTCCGCCTTTCAAGCGGCCCCGGCAGGGAGATGTGATCATTTTCAAATATCCCCGCGACCAATACCATAAATATGTAAAGCGCTGTATTGCCGAACCGGGAGATACCCTGGAAATCGTGGCCCGCAAGGTGTGGGTGAATGGAACGGAATTTCCCCTGCCGGAGCATGGAAAATATATTGGTTCCATGTTGCCCCGTGATTTTGAACAGCGTGAAATCTTCCTGGGAAACCAGGGGAATAAAGACTTTTTCAAACCGATCGTCATCCCCAAGAAAGGAGATCGTATCCCCATTGATGCAAACACCAACTGGGAATATCTGATCCCCATCATGATCATGGATGGCCACGAGGTAACTCTGCAAAAGGGATCGCAGCAATACCGTTTTACCATTACGGATCCTAATGATCTTTACCGCCGAAAAGGGAAGCGGGAAGTTTATCGTGATTATTATCCCAATGGTCCTCTTCTAAATCCATGGTCGATCCGCATTTCCTCGGATGAGGTCAATTATGTCTATCTGGACGGGAAACCGGTGACGAGTCAGCGGGAGTATGTCATTGAGCAGGATTATTACTGGGCCATGGGGGACAACCGCGATGACAGTCTTGATTCACGTTATTGGGGCTTCGTGCCGGAAAATTTAATTTTGGGAGAGGCCCTGTTCGTCTATTTTTCACTGGATCTCGACAGTTGGGTTCCCCGCTTCAACCGAATCGGTACCATCATTCGCTAACAAACTTTATCCTTGTCCCTTTGAAAAACCAGAGTGTATTTTTCATTGATACCTATGATTCAACCTTTACTTGAAGGCAGGGAATTATGAAGAAACAGGGCTGGGTACTGGCGATTGTTTTCATCAGTTCATGGTGCTGGGGGCAGGTGAGTGATTCAACACAGATCAGTCTTCCGGATTCCGCCGCACCTGATTCTCCTTCATTTCTGGAAGATGTGTTGGGTGTTGAGAGTGATCCAGATTCTGGTCAAATCCTAGCTCCGGATACCGCGATGGTCGCCGTTCCCGACTCCGTAGATTCCCTGGCTGCCGCCAATCCGGATTCGAGCCTGCCCGGTTTGGTGGCCGGATCCGATTCCCTGGCGATCGATTCGACCACGGCTTCAGCGGACACTGCCCGCACCGAGGAAACTGCCCTGGCCAAGGAGTCCGGTAGTCAGACGGCCAACCCGGAACCGGATTCGCTGAATCTTTCCCTGGATTTCGGCTATAAAGGATATGCCTGGGGATCCCGGCCGGATCAATTCCCTCCTGTTCATGCGTTAAGCGGACCGGACTATACTCCCGACAGCACCGTAGTCTCCTACCGTACTGTTTATGGTGCCGACACGGTTCAATTGCATTACTTTTACGCTGACAGCGGATTTTGGAAGGTCGAAATTTCCTACGCTGTGCATCCCTTTGATTCTGAAGCGAATCATAAAAAGTTTTTGGAATTACTGGAGATTATTTCCGGGATTTATGGAAATCCCTCCTCCAAGATGTCAGCAGAAGAAGGTCCCCTGGGATTTACGACTCACCCGCTGGATATCGGATTCTACCGCACCTTTGAACATGCCTCCTGGTATGCCGAACCCTGCCAAATCGAACTGGTGCACGTGTCCAATGTTCAGGATTTGGAAACTCCCTATCCCATCATCAGTAATCTATCCCGACTGGTGTTGGTCTACTACCATCCGGATTTTATGATCAAGGCGCATCCGGAAAAACCGGTGGATACCGGACCCAGTATCTATGATTTTTATTGATACGTAGTGAAATCCGGACTGCTCCTTTTTCTGCTGACGATCCAGATCTCAACCTGTGTTCACCCGCGCCGGATGGTACGTGATTACCGGTATCAGGGAGATCCCAATCAGGTGTTTGATGAGGTCCAGACTGCGCTGCTTGAAGCGGGGTATACTCTGGAGGAACGATTCCCTGAATCGGGGACGATCATTACGGCGAACCGCAGGGTACAAAAAGACGTTCGGAAGTATGAGTATCGTCTGGTGATTGAAGTTACCGACTATATTCACGTCACCGTGTCCGGTGGCAAATATATCTACCGACGTGCCTCCGAAAGCTCCATTGCTGGGAAAGAGATGGTGGAATTTCATGCAGTCGACCGGTTTCCCTATTCCATTCAGCAAAAAATCTTTCGCCCCCTGGATCGGCAGTTTCAACAACATGGATGGCAATTGATTCCCGGAGAAGGGGAATAGCCGAAATTCCATTTTATCTTTGAAACTGTTTACGGTAATTTTCATCTATGGACCAGTCATTGGAATCGACGGAAAGTCGCCAAAAATATCTGGAAGAAAAATTTGATGACTTGTTGGAAGTCGTCAATGAGCAATACAATAAGGCCTTGCTGGATGTTCTGGTGGAGCGGATGGAAAAAACCATTCTTGATTTCAATGATGAAATCAATTCACTGATGGAACAAATCAAGGCCAACACGGAAAAAAAGAATCAGTTATTGCAAAAATTGAAAGAACATTCCAGTGCCGCCCACTCTTTGCCCGAATCTGGTCAGGAAGAGGACCAGCAAGAATTGAGTGCCTGGGAACGGAAATTGGAAGGTTTGGATTAACTAGCAGAGGAACCAATGAGTGTAAAAGACAAAGTCATTTTTGGATTGATGATTCTCCTTCTGGCCGGGGGAGGATATATCCAGTATACCTATACCAAGGTGATGGATCGCATGGATGTACTGGAGAAAAAACAATTAAAACATGTTGATCAGGTCAATCAGGACTTTTCCGAACAGCTGAGGAAATTAAATCTTCAATTCATCGGCCGTGGAAAACATTTGCAGAAAGCGCAAAAAGATATCGTGGCCAACACGGAACTGATTCATTCTACCGCTGATTCACTTACCACTCAAATCGAGGACGTTGCCTACAATCTGGATGAATTCAAGCGGCGTACCGAGAGGGATTTCAAAACGGTTAAACAGGATATCCAGGATCAACAGGAAGCCTTTGCCAGCCAACAGAGAAGGGATCGCACCCGGTTTGCTAACATTGAAGAGGATATCACCCTGATCAAAACGGATATCAAAAAGATTAATGATCAGTTAACCGGAGAGAAGAAAAAGAAATAAGGAGCCCATTTCGCTCGCATAAAAAGGGGTTCGAAAGGACCCCTTTTTTTATGTGCAGACAGGTAGAAAGAGCTCCATTCTACTACCGAAACATAATGAAAACGGGGCAGCGTTCATTTTGACCTCGGAACAAGATGAACCACTGCCCCAACCACATACCATAGGCACTAATCCAGCACCTCACGATATTAAAGTAATAGTTTATATCAAGAAAATCAAGAATAAATTTTGACTTCAAGTTTTTCTGTAAGGAGGGGTGCCGAGGGTCGGACTCGAACCGACACGGGATCGCTCCCACCGGTTTTTGAGACCGGCGCGTCTACCAATTCCGCCACCCCGGCAATTTCGTGGTGGGAACAGGCAGAAGAAATTAGCGGACTAAATAAAATTTTGTCAATATATTTGCGGGTAACTTTCGCTGAGGGAGGAACCATGTCGTACACCACTATACCGGAGTTGTTTTTCAATACCATCGACCAATATGGTAATCACGACGCATATTATGAAAAAGTGGATGGAAAGTGGGTCGGACTTACCTTTCGTGAAGTCTATGACCATGTCAACGCTTTTGCCGGCGGGCTCCAATCTCTGGGTGTGGCCAAGGATGACAAAGTTGCCATCCTGAGCACCAATAATCCCCGGTGGTCGATTTCCGATTATGCCATTGTTTGTCTGGGCGCAGTAACGGTGACCGTTTACCCCACCTTAATTTCACATCAAATTAAATTCATCGTCGATGATTCCGAAACCAAGTTGATCGTAGTCGAAGATGAGGAACAGGCGCAAAAAGTTCTTGAATTCATCGACAACAGTCCCAAGTTGGAGAAAATAATCACCATGAATGATTCCCTGGCGGATAACGAACAGGTGATTACCATGTCGGCAGTCAAGGAAATGGGACGGAAAAAGATCGAGGAAGGATTTTCCATCCGGGAGTCTTCCTCCTGTGTCCGGCCGGAGGACCTACTGACCCTCATCTATACCAGCGGTACCACCGGCAATCCCAAGGGAGTCATGCTGACCCACAATAATCTCGTCTCCAATATCAAAGCGGGACGCAAGGCCATCTCCGTCAGTGAGGAAGATGTGTTTTTGTCCTTTTTACCTTTATCACACAGTTTTGAACGCATGGTGGGCCACTATACGGCTTTTTCGGCAGGCAGCACGGTATATTACGCCGAAAGTATCGATACGGTGGCCCAGAACATGATGGAGGTGCATCCCACCGTGATGACGTCGGTGCCCCGCCTGTATGAAAAAATGTATGCCAAGGTTCTTGACAAGGTGAGTAATGATCCTCCAATCCGACAAAAAATCTTTTGGTGGGCTTTAGGAGTCGGTGCCAGGGCCGCCAAATTTTTACAGCGTAACCAACAGCCGACCGGCTGGCTGGCATTTCAATTTTCGATCGCCAACAAACTGGTCTTTTCCAAATTGAAGGAACGGGTAGGGGGCCGGATTCGGTATTTCGTATCCGGGGGCGCCCCGCTCTCCAAAGATATCGGTGAATTTTTCGCTTCGGCCAATATCCCGATCCTGGAAGGGTACGGATTGACGGAAACCAGTCCGGTGATTACGGTTAACCGGATCGAATTGTACAAGTTTGGTACAGTCGGACCTCCCATCGAAGGCGTGGAAGTAAAAATTGCTGACGATGGAGAAATTCTGTGCCGAGGGGAAAACGTCATGAAAGGATATTACAACAATCCGGAAGCCACCGCCGAAGTTCTGGAACCGGACGGCTGGTTTCATACCGGCGATATCGGTGAATTCGATGAAGATGGCTACCTGCGGATCACCGATCGCAAGAAAAACCTGATCGTCACCTCAGGCGGAAAAAATATCGCTCCTGCACCTTTAGAAAATGCTTTAACTAAATCAAAATATATTGAACAATGTCTGGTTATCGGTGATAAACGAAAATTCATTTCAGCTTTAATTGTTCCTTCATTTGAAACGCTGTATGAATGGGCCAAAGCCAACAATGTTTCCACAGATGACCATGAACAGCTGGTACAGAACGAAAAAGTTCAGGCCCTCTATAATGGAGTGGTTGAAGAGGCCATGCAGGATTTTGCGCGATACGAAAAAGTGAAAAAGTTCGTCCTGATGGCCCAACCCTGGTCGATCGAAACCGGTGAGCTGACGCCCAAACTGTCGGTGAAACGGAAAGTGGTGGAGTCCAAGTATAAAGAAATGATCGACCAGATCTACGCCGAGTAAAGGTTGATGAATCCACCGGAACGGATTACCGTCCTCGGGTTCGGTTCCTGGGGAGCGGCCATTGCTTGTCACCTTTACCAGCAGGGCTATTCGGTCACGGCCTGGCATAAATTCCCGGAGGAAATCGGAGACATCCGCAACTCCGGGTATCACAATTTGCTTCCGGAACTAAAAATACCGCCGGAGTTACCGTTGACGGACGATCTGGATACCGCCGTATCCGGTTGCACCATGCTGGTCGTTGCCGTGCCATCGCATATTGTGCGGATCCTGTTTTCCGACTTGAAACATTCTCTCCCGGATCCGATCCTGGTTGTCAATCTGGCCAAAGGCATCGAGAATGATTCATTGCTCACCATGAGCCAGGTCATTGAAGAGGTAGCCGGCGTCCCCGCCGAATCCGTGGTGACATTATACGGCCCCAGTCACGCTGAAGAAGTCTCCCAGGGCATGCCCACCACCATTGTGGCCTCCTCAACCTCCCTCGAGCAGGCTACGCGGGTCCAAAGGGTTTTTTCTTCCCCCCGCTTGCGGGTGTATACCAATCCGGACATCCTGGGTGCCGAACTGGGCGGTTCCCTGAAAAACGTGATCGCCATTGCCGCCGGCATTTGCGATGGTATCGGCTTCGGTGATAACACGAAAGCCGCCCTGCTTACCCGTGGTATCACAGAAATTACCCGTCTGGGGGTGACCATGGGGGCTGCCATGGAGACTTTCTATGGTTTGAGTGGTATTGGAGACCTGATAGCCACTTGCCTCAGCCGGCACAGTCGCAATCGTTATGTGGGGGAAGAGATCGGCAAGGGACGCCAATTGCAGGACATCCTGGGGGGAATGAAAATGGTTGCCGAAGGCGTCAAATCCACCAAATCTGCCTGGCAACTGAGCCGCAAGTACCAGGTAGATATGCCCATCACCCAGGCCGTCTACCAGGTTCTGTTCGAAGGGAAAGATCCCCACCAGGCCGTGGAGGAGCTGATGACCCGCGACCTGACGGAAGAAAAACCCTACTAACCGCTTTATTTACATTTTTCGATTCCTGTAAATTTTCATCTGCCCTTGTAGTTCAATGGATAGAACAAATCCCTCCTAAGGATTAGATGTAGGTTCGATTCCTACCAAGGGTACCAGAAAGGAGATTCACCATGTTAAAACCGAAGAAAAAATTGACCCGAAAAGAAATCCGACGGGATCCGTTCCTGGAAACGATTTTTACTGCCCAACAGTGGGTAAAGGATCGGCGAAAAATATTGTCCCAGATTGGAACCGGATTGGTGGTTTTGATCTTGGCAGCCATCCTGCTCAATAATCACCGTCAGCAAACGCACAGCCTGACAGCCACACAGCTGGGGCAGGCCATCCTGTCGATGCAAAATGGCGATCAGGAAAATGCTGAATACATCCTGCAATTGCTGGTAGACGAGCATGGGAACACGCCGGATGGACTGCGCGCAACCTATTTGTTGGGGAAATTATTCTATGAGGAGGGAAAGCCGGACGATGCCTTACCCTTGCTCCGGACATATCTGGATTCCGGCGACAATGAAATCATGTTGTGTAATGCGGCGGTCCTGGCTGCGCATATTCTGGTCGCCCAGGGCGACCTGACCGCAGCCAGTGAAATCCTCCAATCGGCCCGGGAGGATATGTCCATCGCCGATAATCGGTATCGTCTTGACCTGGAATTAGCCCGCGTATTGGAAGAATCACCAACCACGATGGAAGAAGCCCGCCGGGTGGTGGACCCGCTGGTGAATGGCCGGGATGTCCCCGTTGTGATCCGACGACAAGCCGAGGAAATCTACGGTCGATCTCTCTCCTAAATGACCGGGGTTATTCGTTTGGAATAACCTGTAAAATTGAATAAATTTTGTGCTGAAAAGTGGGTAAAAAAGCCCACTTTTCCGTTTAGAGACGATGAAAGAATTGGAAAACATTGTGACAGAATTGGCCGCTCCGGACCTGGTGGTACTGGAGTGTTCCTGGAATGAAATATCGGGCAGGCTGGTCGTGATCGTGGACAAGCCGGAAGGCGTATCTTTGGAGGATACATCCCAACTGGCTAAACGGATAATGAACGATGAGCGGATTCAGTCCCTGGCTTCGGGTGGAATCCGGGCGGAAGTTTCCTCGCCGGGAATTGATTATCCCCTGCGATTACCGTTCCAGTTTGAACGGAATGAAGGTCGGCGGGTTCGGCTGAAATCAGAAACTCCGGAATTTTCCGGCGAGTATGTACTGGAAAAGTACGAACAGGACCGCTTGATCGTCTCCCGCCAAGGGAAGCAGTTTTCCGTACCGTTGACCGATGTGAATGAAGTCCGGGCGGTGGTGTCATTCTGAACAAAGGAAGGATGTGGAGGAGTTTTGATTAACCGGGAATTGATCGAAGTTTTTTCCGAGCTCGCCAGAGAAAAAAATGTAGAACGGTCCGAGCTGGGAACCATATTGGAGCAGCTCTTCCTGTATATCATTGAAAAGCAGAACGGCACGTCCGACAATTGCAGTGTCATTGTCAATATTGACAAAGGTGAAATCGAAATTTATGCCGAGAAGGAAATCGTTGAACAGGTAACGGACCCTGCGCTGGAAATCACCCTGGACGAAGTGTTGAAAAAAGACCCCGAATTGTCGGACCTGCAGATTGGTGACACGTACGTAGAGGTCGTAGATCCCACGATTTTCGGACGCCGGATGATCGCTCACGCCAAACAGTTTTTCAATCAAAGGCTACGGGATGTGGAACGTAAATACATTTACGAGGATTATGCCACCCGTGTCGGTGAAATCATCATCGGAGTCGTCCACCAGGTCCAACGGGAGAACGTGTTCATCAATATCGAACATGCCGAACTACGCATGCCGAAAAAAGAACAAATCCCCAATGAAAAATACCGGAGGGGAGATACGATTCGGGCGGTGATCAAATCGGTGGAGGTGACCAGTAAGGGTCCTGATATCATCGTCTCCCGCAGCGACAACCATTTTCTGCAAAAGTTGTTTGAGATGGAAGTCCCGGAGATCGAAGACGGTATCATCGAAATCAGGGCCATCGCCCGGAATCCGGGAGAACGGGCCAAGATTATCGTCCATTCCCAGGACCGCCGGGTGGATGCCGTGGGTGCCTGTGTTGGAATGCGGGGCAGCCGGATTCAGGCCATTGTCCGGGAATTGAACAACGAAAAAATTGATATTGTCAATTTCAGTGAACAGCCGGAAATCCTCATCACCCGGGCACTGTCCCCGGCCAAGCCCATCAAATTATTCATTGATGACGAACGGAAATACTGCGAGGCGATCTTCCGGGATGATGAACTGGATTCAGCCATTGGCAAGGGAGCGATGAATGTGAGTCTGGCATCGCGGGTGACCGGCTACTTCATCAAACCGTTTGGTGAACAGGAATATGAGAGCAAACAGCGCGAACAAGCGACTCGGCTGGACGAAATTCCCGATTTCCCCGCTGCCGCACTGAATCGACTCCAGGATGCTGGGTATCAGACCATCACTGATGTCCTCCAGGCGGATGAAGCGGATCTCCTGTCCATCAAGGGAATCGGTGATTTGACCCTGGAAAAAATTTATGATACGATCCAATCTTTTGTCGAATCCAACGGGAGTGAAGATCTGGAATCGATCGAAACCGAAGAGGAGACAGCGTAACATTTATGGGTAATCGACCGATCCGCATTTTTCAGATCGCCAAGGAATTAAATATTTCCCATACGGAGATCGTCTCCTTTCTAAAGGCCGAGGGCATCAAAGTCGCCAGCCACATGTCGCCGGTGGATGAAGCCACTCATCAGCGGATATTGTCGGAATTTTCCAAGGACAAGGAAAATATCGAACGACTGCGGAAAGAGCAGGTTCGCCGGGAAATTCACGATTCCCGGATTCGGCAGGAACAGAAATCCAAGAAAAGTTTTCGGATTCTGTCCCTGGACGAACAACGTGCTTTGGAGAAAAAAGAAGCCGAAGAACGGAAACGACGGGAGGAAGAGGAACGGAAGCGGAAACTGGAAGAAGCCAAACGGGCCGAGGAAGCCCGTTT
>RFIZ01000302.1 GCA_003695105.1 Fidelibacterota bacterium | reverse complement strand
TTCCTATATTTCGCCAATTAACTAATTGTTGGGGCTAAAAAAATTTACCCCGCCTGTTTGTTCTGTAATTTTATGGTTCGCAATTTATCCCGATCCCGGGCCAGAGTGGAATCATCCTGAAGCCAGGATCGAAGCAAAGGCAACAGATGCCGGGCATAGGGTTCATCCTGACTGAAATTCAGGGAATAGGTCACCCATTTTCCGCTCTTATCGCTGGTCACCAAACCGGCCTGGGCCAGCAAAGAAAGATGTTTGGAAACGGTGGAAGGGGCCAGCTCCAGGATCGCGGTCAATTCGCAAACGCAGAGAGGCCGGATTTCCAGCAGCTTCAGGATGCGAATCCGGTTCGGATCTGAGAGTCCTTTGAAAGTGCGAATCAAATGTTGCATGAAATCCTCAATTCGTTATTTCGTCATACAACGAAATATAAATGATTTTCACTCCCTGGATCAAGTTGATTCCGAATTTCAATGGTCGCATAAAACAGACTGCAGTGAACCCAGGGAAAAACACCTTTTGCCTGCAAAGAAAAAATATTTTTATATTTCGCTAACTACCGAAATAAGAACATGCATCGTTACCAAAAAGTTCATAAGGCGCTCTCAGACTTTAACCGGGTGCGCATTTTACACCTCCTGGCGGTGCGTCCGCTCTGTGTCTGTGAGATCACGGACATTCTGGGGTTTGCCACGTCCACTGTCTCTCAGCACCTCTCCCTGTTACGGGATGCGGGGCTGGTGGAATCGTCGAAAGACGGGAAATGGGTGGATTACCGGCTCCCCGATCATCCCGCTCCGGGCATTCGGACGATGCTGGATTTGACCCTGAACTCCGATCTGGATGAGGCCACCATTCGTCAGGATCGGGAACGGATCAAATCGGTGGACCGGGATGCCATTTGTCGCACCTGACGAACGTGACCGCCGAACCCGGATGGACACCGGTGAACTTCGAACTCCCGGCGGAGTGATGAAAGCCTCGGTCTGGTGATAGAACCGGACCCCGGTTTTCCGGGTGTCCGGAATCCGAAAAGGATGATAACAAAAAGGAAAAAACCATGAATGTGAAAGTATTGGGAACCGGCTGCTCCAAATGCCAGGCGCTGGAACGGAAATTAATGGAACTGGCGCCGGAATTGCCGGTGGAACTGGAAATTGAAAAGGTGACGGACATCAATAAAATGATGGAATACGGCATTATGATGACGCCCGGTCTGGTCATCGATGGCGAACTGAAAAGCTCCGGCATTATTCCTTCCGATGACCAACTGAAAAGCTGGTTTCAGGAGGCAGCCACCCATGACCGGTAAAGTCCTTTTGACGGGACTGCTGTCCCTGACCCTGATGGCCTGTTCCGGGAAAGGGGGAACTCCCGGGACTACGGGCACCGCCCAGGTTGTGACCACGGCCGCCGACCCCATCGTCACCTTTATCGAACTGGGTTCCGTGAATTGTATTCCCTGTAAGAAGATGCAGCCGGTCATGGCCGACATCGAACACAAATACGGACCCCAGGTGAAAGTGATGTTCTACGATGTCTGGAAAGACGACGCGCCGGCCAAACAGTACGGTATCCGTCTGATCCCCACGCAGGTTTTCCTGGACCGGGATGGGCGGGAATTTTTTCGCCACGAAGGATTCCTGCCGGAAGATGACATTGACCGCTTGTTAACCGAGAAGGGACTCCAGCCCCGCACCGGTCCGGTTTCATGATCGATCACTGGCTTACGATCCTTACCACCGCCCTGACCCAATTCGGCTGGCTGGCGCTGGCCGCCTCCCTGGGCTGGGGCATATTGAGTATCCTGTTGAGCCCCTGCCATCTCACCAGCATTCCCCTGGTGATCGGCGTTCTGTCCCTGGATTCCCGCCGGTCGGTGGGACGTTCCTTCGGGATTTCCACCGTTTTCGCTTCCGGTATTTTGCTTTCCGTACTGGTCATCGGGCTCATCACCGGACTGTTGGGTCACATGCTGGGCGACATCGGCGCGGTGGGCAATGGCCTGGTGGCGGTGATTCTCATCCTGGTAGGTCTGTACCTGATGGATATTCTGGCTCTGCCGCAATTCGGTTTTCAACCCCGGCAACGATCCCGCCGGTTGCTCCGGACCGGCTTCCTCTTCGGGTTGCTCTTCGGGATCGGCGTCGGTCCCTGCACCTTTGCCTATATGGCGCCGGTGCTGGGCGGTGTGTTTACCCTGGCAAAGACATCGTGGCTGAAACCGGCGGCCCTGTTGCTGAGTTTCGGGCTGGGACACATTGCGGTGATCATCCTGGCGGGAACCTTTTCCACCTGGGTGCAACGCTACCTGAACTGGACCGAATCATCTTCCGCCGTGAAAATCCTGCGGCGCTCCAGCGGTCTGTTGGTGATAGGTGGCGGAATCTATCTCCTCATGCAAGCTTTCGGATATCGCTGACCATGCCTTTGTTCCGGAAACCGACCCCGAAGGAAACGGCCTATCTGGTAGTGGTCATCGCTTTTTACGTGATGGGTGTCTTCTATGTGGTCACCCATCAACTTTCCCTGGGGGCGCTGTTCAAATACGGACTGCTCCAACCCACGGGCGTCACGGGGGAAGACGCCCGTCTCCGGGAAATCGCCACCCCCTTGTCCTGGAATCTCCCGCAGGTCGCCGGGTTCATCCTCCTGAAATCCACCGCCGTCCTGGTGGAATTATTCCAGTACTGGGCGGTGGGTATGCTCATCGCAGCGGCCCTGACGGTGTTGGTTCCCTGGAGCCGGGTGCGGGAAAAAATGGGTTACGGCGGACTCAAAAGCAATTTCCTGGCCACCGTCGCCGGATCGGTCATTCCCATCTGTTCCTGCGGGATCGTGCCGGTTCTGGCGGGAATGGTGGAAGCGGGCATTCCCCTGGGTCCCACCATGGCCTTCTTGATCGCCGCGCCTATGCTGAACGTACCGGCCGTGTTCATCACTGCCGGCGTGCTGGGGTGGAAACTGGCGGTGGGACGGATCATCGGCACCTTTTTCATCGCTCTTCTGGTGGGCGGCGTCCTATCCGCCTGGCAGAAAAAACACCGTCTATTGCGGCGGTTTGTTAAATTGACCCTGACTCCCCGGTTGACGCCGGACCTCCAGCAATTCGCCTTCCAGGTGAGTATGCAGCTCACCAACCACGGCGGCGCCCTCCGGACCGAAGACCTGGCTCCGGGGAAAGAGGAAGAACTGTACCTTCTGGGAGAAGCGGGCGTATTGGACCGGGATGCGGAAGGTCGTTGGTTCCTGCCGGAAACCAGCGCCGGCAACACCGATCTCTCCGGCGCCTGTTTCGTGCTGCCCACAGGTGATGTAGACCTTCCGTTCCGGCAGCGGATGCGCAACCTGGTCCAGACCGCCTGGGACTTGTTTTTACAACTGAATTATTATCTGGTGCTGGCGGTACTGATTGCAGGCGCCATCAAAGTAGTGATTCCCACCGCTGTAGTGGTGAACCTGGTGGGCGGAGACAGCCTGAATTCGGTGCTGATCGCCTCTGCCGTGGCTGTGCTGGCTTATGTCTGTACCTACGTGGAAGTCCCCACCGCCCTGGCGCTGATCCAGAAAGGCATGGGCGGCGGCGCCACGCTGGCGTACCTGTTGGGCGGCCCCGGATTGTCCCTGCCGTCCATCGCCATGTTGTCCGGCGTTTTCAAACCCAAAGTATTGGTCCTGTACGTCAGCTTCAGTTTTCTGGGCTGCGTGATCATGGGCTACCTGTTCAACCTGTTGATGTAAAGGAGAAGCGCACATGAACACCGTAACCATCTTTATGATCCCCCAACAGTTTCCCTGCGGGCCGGATTCTTCCTGCTGTGGTCCCATTGGACAGACCGCAGAAGAAATCGCCGCCCTGGAGCAAGCGATCCGGACCGAACTGCCGTGCGAAGTACAGATCGTGGATGCTTCTCTGGGAAGCAATATGAAACACCATTTGCCGGTGGCCCGCCTGATCCAGTCCATGGGCGCCCAGGCCCTGCCCATCATCGCTTTGAACGGGGAAGTGGTCTCCCTGGGAAATCCCCGGCCGGAAGAGGCGGTTTCTCTGCTGAAATCCAAACTGAACGTGGAGGTGTCCTGATGCCGACTTACGAATATATCTGTCTGGAATGCGGCACCCGCCTGGAAGTCCGGGCCAGTCTCCGGGAAAAAGAGGCGGGGCTGGAGGTAACCTGTCCCCGCTGTGAAAGTGAAAATACCGCCCAGGTGTTCGGGAATTTTGCCGTGGGAACTTCCTCCGGAGAACGGCGCACCGATTCCGGCGGCGGTTGTGGTTGCGGTTCCGGTTGTGACTGTAATTAACCCGGGAGCTGTCTTATGAGCGTGTCTAAACGACTATCCTTTTTCGATCGATATCTGACTTTGTGGATTTTCCTCACCATGTTTGTGGGCGTCCTGCTGGGGTATCTCACTCCCGGCATCGCCGGCTTCTGGAACCGGATGTCGGCGGGAACCACCAACATTCCCATCGCTATCGGACTGATTCTGATGATGTACCCGCCCCTGGCCAAAGTCCGCTATGAAAAACTCCCGCTGGTCTTTCGCAACCTGAGGCTGCTCACCCTGTCCCTGGTGCAGAACTGGATCGTGGGTCCCCTGGTGATGTTTTTCTTCGCCCTCCTGTTTTTGCCCGACCTGCCGGACATGATGGTGGGAGTCATCCTGGTGGGCCTGGCCCGGTGCATCGCCATGGTGCTGGTGTGGAATGATCTGGCCAAAGGCGATCCGGAACTGGCGGCGGGATTGGTGGCCTTCAATGCCCTTTTCCAGGTGTTTCTCTATTCCGTCTATGCCTACGTCTTCATTACCCTCCTGCCGCCCCTGTTTGGTTTTTCCGGTGCCGTGGTGCAGGTATCCATCGGGGACATCGCCGTGACGGTTCTGATTTATCTGGGAATTCCGTTCCTGGCGGGACTGGTCTCGAACCTGATCTTCCGCCGGGTGAAGGGCGACGACTGGTACTTCTCCCGTTTCATTCCCAAGGCCGCCCTGCTCACACCCATCGCCCTTTTGTTCACCATCTTCGTCATGTTCAGTCTCAAGGGTGAAAATATCATCGCCCTGCCCCTGGACGTGCTCCGGGTAGCGCTTCCCTATACGGCTTATTT
>RFIZ01000301.1 GCA_003695105.1 Fidelibacterota bacterium | reverse complement strand
CCACAGCCAGACCAGCCAGGAGAGATGACATCCGTTTGTCCATTTTCTTCCTCCTACAGGTTGATAATACGCATTAATCAGACCTTCTTATCCGAAATAATGCGTGTGATATTAGACAATGAGTATTAAAATTGGTTTAGAGAATGGTTAAAACTTTCTAATTCAGGCGGATACATGCGACTGTTACTCGTCGAAGACGAACCAGCGATCGGGAGTTACATCCAGGAACATTTTCAGGACCTGGGCTACAGTGTGATCTGGGTTCGCACCTATGAAGATGCCCTGGAAACGGCCGTGGTGGAAGAATTCGACTGTATCATCCTGGATCGGCGACTGCCGGATCAGGACGGTCTGGAGCTGTGTCGGGAATTACGGCAACAGGGAAACAACACGCCGGTGCTGGTGCTGACGGCCCTCTCCGGGGTGGATCAACGGGTGGAAGGGCTGCACCTGGGTGCGGATGACTATCTGGCGAAGCCCTTCGACATGGATGAACTGGCCGCGCGTGTACAGGCCCTCATCCGCCGTTCTTCCTACCGGAACCAGCCCAATCTCACCATCCGGAACATCACTCTCAATTCCATGACCCGGACCGTGACCATCGATCAACGCCAGGTCGCCCTTTCCAACCGGGAATTTCTCCTGCTGGAATACCTCATGCGTCACGCAGACCAGGCCCTCACCCGTTCCCAGATTCTGGAACATGTCTGGGAGGGCCAGCAGGCCAGCGATACCAACATTGTGGATGTCTACATCAATTATATTCGAAAGAAAATCGATATCGACGGACAACCGTCCAATATTGAAACCGTCCGGGGGTACGGCTATCGCTTCCGGTACGAAGACTGAGATATGAATCTCCAACATCGAGTGGCTCTGGGAACCTCCCTGGTCATTTCCGTCGTTTTATTGACCTTCCTCATCCTGGTGCTGATATTTCTGGACCGGAGGTTAAATGCCGAGCTGGATCAGCGTCTCCTTTCCGAAGCTCATTCGGTCGGGCTCTCACTGAACGTGACCCGGGGGCAGCTGACCATCAACGAGGCCATCGAATGGATGGAAGCCCATCATCAGGACCTGAACGACGAAGCCGTGTACATCGCCGTGCTGGATTCCAACCGGTCCCCCGTTCGTTCTTCGGCGAATTTTCCCCTCACATCCCTTTTCCTGTCCCGTCTGGGCTATTCACCGGATCAGGACAGGTTCACCGACCGGATGTTTCTGGAAGAAAAAACCCGCTTTCTGGTCCACCCGATCGAACTGGGTCTCTCCCGCCCTTTCTGGATCGTGATCGGCAAAAGCTATTCAATGGTGCACCATACGCTCTGGCAGGTATTGAAAATCTTTTTTCTGGTGTTTCCGATTGCCATCGTCTTGGCCTTTCTGGGAAGCACCCTGGTGTCGCGACAAAGTCTCCGCCCCATCAAGGCCATTGCCGAAACCGCCCGGACGATTACAGCCAGTGATCTGACCCAGCGGGTTCCCGTGCCGGAAACGGAAGATGACATTTCTCAGCTGGCGGAGGTGCTGAACGACCTTCTGGACCGTCTGGAAGCCACCATCACCAGTCTCCGGAGCCTGGCCGCCAATGCCTCCCACGACATCAAAACGCCGGTTACCATTCTCCACACCTACCTGGATCGCCTGGCCTCCGGCAAAGGGAACGGGATTACCGGGCTGGATGTAGGCGCCTTTCAACGGGAATTGCATCGCATCACCCACATTATCGATCATCTGGCCCAGATCGCCAAGACCGATTCCGGCGCCGTCACCATCCAGAAAGCGCCGGTCTGGATCAACGATCTTCTTTTCGAAGAGGTGGAACGGGCCCGGTCCCAGGCGCAGAAACGCCACCTGACCCTCAAAGTAGAGGATCTCCCCTCTCTCACCGTGGAAGGAGACGAACACTGGCTCCACCAGGCCTTTGAAAATTTGTTGGAAAACGCCATCAAGTATTCCCCGGAACACGGAACCATCCGGATCGGTCTGGAATCCTGCGGCCCTGACCGGATCTGTGTCGCGATTGCCGACGAAGGCCCCGGCGTATCGGAGGAGGAAAAGGACCAGCTGATCCAGCCGTATTACCGGGGGAAAGATAGTCAAAATGCCTCCGGGTCCGGTCTGGGACTGTCCATCGTCAATTGGATTGTCACCCAGCACGGCGGTTCCCTCTCCTTCGAACAGAACTTCCCCAAAGGCCTGATCGTCAAAGTCTCCCTCCCCCTTTCTCAGGCCGACTGAAAAAAGACGACCAAAAATTTCTTGTCCCTACCCGATCCTGCCATTATATTTAAGCGTCTTGATAGTTAATTAACTTAATAATTAAGGAACTATCTTATTGGCGCAAAACGGTCCCCATCGGATTGCTGAAAATCTGCACCTGTTGACCCAGGTACTGACCGATCTGACCGAAGACCGCCTGATCGCCCGGTTGTTTCATCCCCCCATCTCCAAGACGCAACTCTATTTATTGAAAACCCTGTATGTAGGCGGCGCCAAAACGATTTCAACCCTGGCCCAGCATTTTGGTATTTCCAATGCGGCCATCAGCCAATCCGTGGAAAAATTAGTACATCAGTCTCTGGTCAGCCGAAAAACCGCTTCGGGGGACCGGCGTTCGGTTCAGGTGTCCATTCGCAAGAAGGCGGTGGATCTTCTGGACCAGTTCGAAGCGGAACGGATCACCCTCCACAATCGGGTTTTGATCGAGTTTTCGGTGGAGGAACAGCAGCAGTTGAACCGTTTCCTCGAACGCTATATCCAGGGTCTGGTGGGACAGACGAGCCAACTGGACATCATGTGCCTCCAGTGTAACGATCTGTCTGCCGAAGAATGTGTCATCCGGGATCACAACCGCTATTGCGTCCAGCGAACAGTGGAAGCCGATTCCTGACGACAAACGATTCATGAAACAGAACAGCAAGGAAAGGGAGGGTATGAAAAAACAACAGACCTATGCTGAAATCATGGAATCCCGCGGTATCGACCGCCGGGAATTCATGAAATACTGCAGTCTCCTGTCGGTGTATCTGGGTCTTGGCGCCTCCGGGCTGCCCAAGATGCTGAAAGCGATGGAAACCAAACCCCGGATTCCGGTATTGTGGCTGCACGGACTGGAATGCACCTGCTGCAGTGAATCCTTCATCCGTTCTTCCCATCCCATCGTGGCCGACATCGTGCTCAACATGATTTCCCTCGACTATGACGACACGTTGAGCGCCGCCGCGGGACATCAGCTGGAAGCGGTCCGGAAACAGATCATGAAGGAATACAAAGGGAAATACATCCTGGCGGTGGAAGGCAACGCCCCTACGAAGGACAACGGCGTCTACTGCATGGTGGGCGGTGATTCGTTTCTGAATGTCCTGAAAGAGACGGCGGCCGACGCCATGGCCGTCATTTCCTGGGGTTCCTGCGCTTCCTTCGGTTGCGTACAGAACGCCAAACCCAATCCCACCGGAGCCCAACCGGTGCACAAACTGATCAGCGGCAAACCGATCATCAATGTTCCGGGCTGTCCTCCCATTGCGGAAGTGATGACCGGAACCATCGCCCATGTGCTGACCTTCGGTACGCTGCCGGAGCTGGACCGCCTGGGCCGGCCCAAGGCTTTCTATGGCACCCGTATCCATGACAAATGCTATCGTCGGCCCTACTTCGACGCCGGCATGTTCGTGGAAAGTTTCGACGACGAAGGAGCCCAGAAGGGCTGGTGTCTGTACAAGATGGGCTGCAAAGGTCCCACGACCTACAATTCCTGCAGCTCGATGAAATGGAACGGCGGGGTCAGTTTCCCCATTCAGGCCGGACATCCCTGCATCGGCTGTTCGGAACCGAATTTCTGGGACAACGGTCCCTTCTATTCCCGGCTGGCGGCGGTTCCCTTCGTGGGGACAGACAGCAATGCCGACCGGATCGGGATGGTGGCGGTTGGTGCCGCTGCCGCCGGTGTGGCTGCCCACGCCATCGGTTCCGCCATCAAGAAAAAATCAGCCGACAACGACAACGAAGAATAGGAGGGTGTGAATCATGGCCAAACGAATTGTTGTCGACCCCATTCCCCGTATCGAAGGTCACCTGCGGATCGAAACCGTCCTGGATGATCACAATACCATCGCCGAAGCCTACAGCTCCGGAACCATGTGGCGGGGTCTGGAACTGATCCTGAAAGGCCGGGATCCCCGGGATGCCTGGGCTTTCACCCAACGGATCTGCGGTGTCTGTACCACCGTGCACGCCATCGCCTCCGTCCGCTGTGTCGAAGATGCCCTGGGCATCAAAATCCCCGACAACGCCCGGATCATCCGTAATTTGATGAATGCGACGCAGCAGACCCAGGACCATTTGATCCACTTCTACCATCTCCACGCGCTGGACTGGGTGGACGTGGTCAGTGCCCTGAGCGCCGACCCCAAGGAAACCTCGGAAATCGCCCAGAGTATTTCCCCCTGGCCCAAATCGTCTCCCGGGTATTTCAAGGATCTGAAAGCCCGGCTGACCACCTTCGTCGAAAGCGGACAACTGGGAATCTTCACCAACGGCTACTGGGGACATTCGGCCTATAAACTGCCGCCGGCCGTCAATCTGCTGGCGGTGGCCCACTACCTGGAAGCTCTGGAATTCCAGAAGGAAATCATCAAGATCCACACCATCTTCGGTGGCAAGAATCCCCACCCCAATTATGCGGTGGGCGGTGTCGCCACGGCAATCGACCCCAATGCGGACAATGTGATCAACATTGAGAAACTGTCCATGATCAAGAAGATCATCGACGACACCAACACCTTCATCAACCAGGTGTACATTCCCGATCTCCTGGCCGTGGCCAAGTTCTACAAAGACTGGGGCTCCATTGGCGGTGGTCTGGGAAATTATCTGGCGTACGGTGATTTCCCGGAGACGGACATTCACGATCCCGGATCCTTCCTCTGGCCCCGCGGTGCGATTCTGAACAAGGATCTCTCCCACGTGGATGAGGACGTGGATCCCAAGGATTTGAGTCAGATCAAGGAAGAGATCGCCCACTCCTGGTACACCTACGACGGAAAGGCCGACGGTGGTCTCCATCCTTTTGAAGGCCAGACGAATCCCAAGTACACCGGTCCCGATCTCCCCTACGAATACCTGGATACGGATCAGAAGTACAGTTGGCTGAAGACCCCGCGCTGGAAGGACAATCCCATGGAAGTGGGTCCCCTGGCCCGGGTGTTGATCGCCTACGTCAAGGGCGTGGATGAAATCGTGGATACGGTGAATTTCGTCCTGAAGGATCTGGACGTACCGGCGGCGGCCCTGTTCTCCACCCTGGGACGGACGGCGGCCCGCGGTATTGAATGCAAACAAACCGCCGGATTCATGAAACACTACTACGACCAGCTGATTGCCAACGTGAAAAAAGGCGACACGAAAGTCTACGACAGCAGCATGTGGGATCCGGAGCGCTGGCCGAAAGAAGCCAAAGGATTTGGCTTTACCGAAGCTCCCCGGGGTTCTCTGGGACACTGGATCCATATCAAGGACAAAAAGATCGAAGACTACCAGATCGTGGTGCCGTCCACCTGGAACGCCTCTCCCCGGGATGGTAAAGGCCGTTCCGGCGCCTACGAGGCGGCCCTGAAGGGGACGCCCATGGCCGACCCGGAGAAACCGCTGGAAATCCTCCGGACCGTCCATTCCTTCGATCCCTGCCTGGCCTGTGCCTCTCACGTCATGGACATGAACGGGAACGAAATCACGACCGTCAAAATCGTGTAGGGGGGGAATATGGCGAAGTTATACCAAGAACAATACGTCTGGCGGTTGCCGGTCCGTTGGTATCACTGGATCAATGCCCTCTCCGTGACCATCCTCTTCCTCACCGGAATCTATATTGCCACTCCGTTTCTGGCACCGTCCGTGGGAGAAGCAACCTGGTATCACATGATGGCGTGGATCCGATATGTCCACTTCGGCACGGCCTTTGTCTTCCTGGCCAACTTCCTCTTTCGGATGTACTGGGCCCTGTTCGGCAAAGATCCCTATGCCCGGTTTGCCGGGTTCAAACCCTGGAATCCGGTCTGGTGGGGACAACCCTTCAAGGATCAGCTGGCCAGTTACCTCTTCATCCGGAAAAAGGAACCCAACTACTGCGGTCATAATCCGGTCGCGGCCCTCACTTACTTTCTCTTCGTCTTCTGCGGTTCGATCTTCATGATCTTCACCGGACTGGCGATGTACAGTGAGAGCAACCCGGACGGCTTTCTCAACGGCCTGTTCGGTTGGGTCATCCCCCTCTTTGGCGGGAGTATGCGGGTCCACACCGTCCATCATCTGGTGGCCTGGGCCTTCGTCTTCTTTCTCATCGTGCATCTCTACGCCATCATCCGTCACGACATCATGGATCGCTCCAGCGTGACCTCCTCCATGGTGACGGGCTACAAGACGAGGGTGGAAGAGTGTCCGGAATACGCTGACTGACAGGATCCAAAACCAACGCATGCAGCGAGGCAGGGCGTCGGTTCTGCCTCGCTTTTTTCCAAGATGATGAAAATTACTGTCCTGGGACTGGGGAATCTGCTCTATGGAGATGAAGGCTTCGGCTGTACGGTGGCCCGTCGCCTACAGGAGACAACCGACTATCCCGACGACGTCGAAATCGTGGACGGCGGGACCCAGGGTCTGTATCTACTGGATTACATCGAAGCGGCCGACGGCCTGATCCTGGTGGATGCAGTCATTCCGCTGGAAGCCGGCTTTCGGATCCATCGCTACGACAATGATATTCCCGCCTTAATTCAGAAAAAAATGTCTTCCCATCAAACCGGGTTGACCGAACTCCTGGCCCTGGCCCGGCTGCACAACCGCTATCCCAGGGAATTGGTTCTCATCGGGATTCCTCCCAAAAACCTGGACATGGGCATCGGCCTGAGTCCCGAGGTGGAAGCCCTGGTACCGGACGTATTGGCCATGATTCGGGACCAAATCCAGGCCTGGCTGACCCCATGAGTACCCTGGGCGTCATCGTTCTGGTGATTGTCTCCGTTCTGTTCGGTTTTTTCATCAATTCCGTCATCTACCACGCCCGTCAGAACGTGAAGGTAGGCGCGCCGGCACCCGGTTTTCAACTGGAGCTATTGGACGGAACCCAAATCGGCCATGCCGACTGGGATCGTCCGCCCCATCCCGTCATGCTTTGTT
>RFIZ01000300.1 GCA_003695105.1 Fidelibacterota bacterium | reverse complement strand
TGATGCTGGCTGACGCAGTCAACAAGATTCAGGATGGCCCGTTCAAGGATGTTCATTTTTCCGAAAGCGAAATGTATGAACTGCGTATCGCGGCGTGGTTACACGACTGCGGCAAGGTGACGACCCCCGAATATGTGGTGGACAAAGCCACCAAATTGGAAACGATCTACGACCGGATCCACGAAGTCGCCGCCCGGACGGAAGTCAAGAAGCGCGATGCGGAAATCCGGCTCCTGCGGCAACAGTTGGCCCTGGAACGGAAAACCGGGCTAAGTCCGGAAGAGAAAAAGCAGGCTCTCTCCCGCCTGCGGTCCAACTATCGGAAAACCATTCGCCGTCTGGAAGACGATCTCGCCTTTTTGGAAGACGCCAACGTGGGAGGTGAATTCATGAGTCAGGAGAAAAAGGATCGGGTGCGGAAAATCGCCCGTGCTTCCTGGACCCTGAAAAACCAACGCCTGCCCTTTTTGAATGATGATGAAGTGAAAAACCTGTTGATCGCCCGGGGGACCTTGACCCATGAGGAACGCAAAATCATCAATAACCATATCACCCAGACCATCAAGATGCTGAAAAAACTGCCCTATCCCAAACATCTGCAAAACGTCCCCGAATTTGCCGGGGGTCATCATGAAAAAATGGACGGAACCGGCTATCCCATGGGTCTGACAGCCAATGAAATGTCCATCCAGGCCCGGATCATGGCCATCGCCGACATTTTCGAAGCCCTGACGGCACGGGATCGGCCTTACAAGAAAGGGAAAACCCTGAGCGAAGCCATGCGCATTCTGGGATTCATGAAAAATGACGCCCATATCGATCCCGATCTGTTCCGGGTGTTCGTGGAGGAGAAAATCTATTTGAAATACGGCTCCGAATACCTGGATCCCAAACAGATGGATATGGTCAGCTAACCCACCCTTCTCATGACGGGCGGGGTTATTCTGGTCCTGGCCATCCTGGTGATGGCCTTTCTCCTGTTTATTACCGAGCGTTTTCCCATTGATGTGACGGCGCTGCTGGTGTTGGGTACCCTGGTGATCACCCGGCTCGTCCGGCCGGCAGAAGCTCTCCAGGGGTTCGCCAATCCGGCGGTGATCACGATCGCCCTGCTCTTTGTACTCAGTCATTCACTGCAGAAATCGGGAGTGCTGGAATATCTCGTTGTCCGGCTGAACCGGCTCGTGCACCATTCCCGTTTCTGGGGATTGCTGGTGTATCTCCTCTCCATTGCCATTGCTTCCGCCTTCGTCAACAATACCGCCGTGGTGGCGATCTTCATGCCGATCACCGTTCGACTGGCAGAACGCTACCATATCAGTCCCTCCAAGGTCCTGATTCCGCTCAGTTACGCCGCCATTCTGGGCGGGACCCTGACCCTGATCGGAACCTCCACCAATCTGGTAGTGAATTCCATCCTGGTGGCCACCACTCAGGAACCGCCTCTGGGTATGTTCGAGTTTACCCGCTACGGGATCATCCAGCTCATCCTCGGTTTTGTCTACATCATGCTGGTGGGATACCGACTGTTGCCCTCCCGGACCGTGACCTCCAGTCTGACCCGGAATTACCACCTGGGTGGATATCTGACCGAACTGTTTGTGACGGCCGAATCCCCCCTGGTGGGAAAAACCATTTTAGAGCGCGGTATCAATCAGAATTATGACATCACCGTACTCGACATTCAACGGGAAGGGAAACTGATTACTTCCAACATCAGGAACACCGTCCTGCAGGAGGGGGACATTCTCTTTGTCCGGGGCACGGTGGAAAATTTCATCCGGATGAAGGAAGTGGAAAAAGTGTCCCTGTTGACGGACACCAAGCTGACCCAGAAAGAACTGGTCCAGGCGGATAACGTCCTGATTGAATGCATCGTTACGGACAAATCCACCCTGGTGGGAAAAAGCCTGAAAGAATCCAATTTCCGTCGCCGGTTCGGCAGTTTTGTCCTGGCCATTCGCCGGGAAGGCGATATTCTGCGCCGCAAGATCGCCCATGCCATTATCCGGCCGTTCGACACGTTGCTGGTCTATGGATCCCGGGCCAAGATCCAGGAATTGGGGCAGACACAGGATTTCATCGTGCTGGAAGAAGTGGACGCCGAGTTGCGGAAAATCCGGTTTTGGTGGCTCAGTCCGCTGGTGATTGTGTCGATTGTGACGCTGGCGGCATTCCAGGTCCTGACCATCGTTGAAGGAGCGTTGGTGGGTGTCATCCTCCTGCTGGCGTTTCGGGTGATCGGTTCCAACGAAGCCTATGAATCCATCCACTGGCAGGTGGTCATTCTGATCGCGGCCATGATACCGCTGGGGCTGGCCCTGAAATCGACGGGTACGGCGGATTATTTGAGTCAGGGACTCTTGAAACTCACGTCCCTGTTTCCGGCCCATCTGCAACCTCACGTCCTCCTGGTCCTGGTGTATTTGGTGACCATGATTCTGACGGAAATGGCGTCCAATGTGGTCACGGCCATCATCATGGCCCCGCTGGCGATCACGGCCGCCCAGTCCCTGGGTATCGATCCGCGGCCGCTGGTGTTCGCCGTCTGTTTTGCGGCGTCCGCCTCCTTTGTGACACCCATCGGTTACCAGACCAATATGATGGTGTTTGGTCCCGGCGGATATAAATTTTCCGATTATCTGCGCACCGGGTTGCCCCTGGCCCTCCTTTTCTGGCTGACCGCTACCCTGGTTCTGCCCCGGTTGTGGCCCTTTTAATGGCTGAGCCCAAGCGCCGGATCAATGTAAATTCACTAAGCAACGGGGGAAAGATATGACCTCTTTACACAGTTGGAGAAAATGGCACCGATTTGTCCTGGGATATTTTCGCTGGCTTACGGTCATTTCGTCCCTATTCATTGTGTTGATTTCCATCACCGGACTGGCTCTGGAACACAAAAGCGATCTGCGGTTCCTCCAGACCGGCCGGATTCCGGCATCCTGGCTCCCGTCCACCTATCGGGTACGGCTGGCATCCCTGAGAGCTGCACAGAAAGACCCCCAGGAAGAAGAGGCGGCCATTCCGTTGTCCTGGGTGGTGTATGACCTCCATTCAGGCGCCTTTTTCGGGGTATCCGGCCGCATCTATTATGATCTGGTGGCCGTTGCCCTGGTCATCCTGAGCGGTACCGGAATCTGGATATTTCTCGTTACATCCAAACAAAGGAGATTGAAATAATGCGCTGGATGATTGTCCTAGGATTGGTGGCCCTGCTGGGTTGTTCCACATCCACCAACGGAACGGTTTACGGTGAAACGCCAACATTGAAAACGGCCGTGCCTGTTCAGCAGGTACTGTCGAATCCGGACGAGTACAATTCACGGGAAATCCTGGTTAAGGGAACCATTCAGGAAGTCTGCCAGATGAAAGGGTGTTGGTTATCGCTGGCGGCGGAAGGAAAGACCATGGTGGTCCGGTTCAAGGATTACGCCTTTTTTGTTCCCAAGGACATTGCGGGACGGACGGTGACCGTTCAGGGGGTTTTTCATGCGGAAAACCTGCCCCATGAGCATGAGGAGGGAGAAAGCGACGAAACGTGTGGGGAAAACGAAATGGATTTTTCCATGGTTGCCAGCGGTGTCATCGTCGACAGTTGATGTAACCTTTTGGTCCGGTCATCATCCAATTGATCCATCCGGAACCCCTGCCCGGGGGTGCCGGTTAACGTACTGCTGATATCCATGCCGAATGAAATCTCAGAATCCGAACTGATCCGGCGCGCCAAAGATGGCGACCAACAGGCCATGAGCCTACTGGTGGAACGCCATTCGGGGCGTATTTATAATCTGGCGCTGCGTCTGATGGACAACCGGGAAGACGCCGAAGACGTCCTGCAGGAAACGTTCATGATCCTGGTGCAGAAATTGCACACGTTTTCGGAACGATCCACCTTGTACACCTGGTTATACCGGATCGCCACCAACGTGGCACTGGGGAAATTGCGGCAAAAAAAGATCGTGGACGATTTTGTCTCGGTTCATGATCCCGATTTTGAACATGTCCGGGGGTTTGATATCAAAGACTGGCCGGATCACCTGGAAGAAAAAATCGATGAAGAGGAATTTCGGGAGTGCCTCCGCAAGGCGATGGCAGTGTTGCCGGAAAATTATCGGGAGGTTTTCGTCCTGAGAGACCTGGAAAATCTGTCCACCCGGGAAACGGCGAAAATTTTGGACATCTCTGAAGCCAACGTGAAAGTTCGATTGATGCGGGCCCGGTTGTTCTTACGGGATCAGTTGGCCAACCATTTTCAATGTGTCGAGGGATCGTCATGAAAGAGCAGGAATCCAACAAAGAAAAAATGATCCGCCTGGTGGAGGAATACCTGGGGGAAGACTATGACCGGGAAGTGATGGAGGATATCCGCCGTTACATGGAAGAATGTCCCGAATGTAAGGTCTATATCGACAGCGTCCGGGATACCATAAAACTATACCGGGTAACCCGGGAAGAGACAACCATTCCCTCAGACGTATCGCAACGGCTGTTCAAAAAACTGAATTTGAACCGGTTTCGGACATGAGACGGGTTTTGATACCATCGGAATATCCCGAT
>RFIZ01000299.1 GCA_003695105.1 Fidelibacterota bacterium | reverse complement strand
TGGTCACTCGTTACTTGTCACTATTTAAACGCAGAGAACGCAGAGAGATTTAATAATGAAAATTGAACATTGAATATTTGAACCACTGGCAGGAGTTTGCGCGAAAGGCCCATTCCGACCTTGGACCTTCGACCTGTGACCTCCTTGTCACTCGTCACTGTTCACCCTGACGCCTTCTTGATTACCGGTAGAGGCAACCGGAAGTTTTGACCTAAATTTTCCGTTGAAAGGGAAAGGGTTAGCCATGAAGCTGAAGTTACACTGGCAGGTATTGATTGCGATGGGTGCAGGGGTGGTCTTCGCACTGACACTGGGTGAAAAAGCATTATTCGTTGCTCCTCTGGGTACGATTTTTCTCCGCTTGTTAAAGATGATCATCGTCCCCCTGATTATATTTTCCATTACGTCCGGCGTGGCCGGCCTGGGTGACAGCCGGACCCTGGGACGCATGGGAGCCAAGACTTTCGGTTATTATTTCCTGACCTCCCTTCTGGCGATCCTCGTGGGCCTGACCCTTTCCAATCTCATCCAGCCTGGAGCGGGACTCCACCTGAATGAACAGTCGGCTGCCTTCGACCCCGGGACCCTGGCCAAACCAAAATCCATGTTTGAAATTCTGATCCGGATGATTCCCACCAATCCCGTCCAGGCGATGGCTGATGGCGACATGCTGGGAATCATATTTTGGTCGATCGTGTTTGGGTTCGGCATTACCCGGTTACAGGGCAGGCCCCAGCAATTTCTGAATCAATTTTTCCAATACGGTTTCACGGCCATGATGACCATCACCCGGGGCATCATCGCTTTTCTTCCGATCGGAGTCTTCGGTCTTATCACGAAGGCGGTGGCCACGGCCGGGTCGGAATTGTTTAAAGCGGTGGGTATGTACATTATCACCATTGCCGTGGGATTATCTATTCATTTTCTGGTGATCTTACCCGTCGTGTTCTGGCTGTTTACCCGCCTCAATCCGCTGGACCATGCCCGGGCGATGTTGCCCGCCTTTCTCACCGCCTTTTCCACCAGTTCTTCCGGGGCCACCTTGCCCGTGACCATGGATTGTGTGGAAAACCGGGCGGGTGTCTCCAATAAAGTGAGCAGTTTCGTCCTGCCGTTGGGGGCGACCATCAATATGGATGGAACGGCCCTGTATGAATGCGCCGGAGTATTGTTCATCGCCCAGGCCCTGGGCGTGCATTTGGGCTTTCTGCAACAGGTTACCATCGTCTTGACCGCTTTCCTGGCTTCGGTAGGGACGGCAGCCGTGCCCTCAGCCGGGCTGGTCATGATCTTCGTCGTCCTGGATGCCGTCGGTCTGGGAAACAATCCCGGCGCCGCACTCATCGTGGGTACGATGCTGGCCGTAGACCGACCGCTGGACATGTTCCGGACCATGGTCAATGTGACCAGTGATTCCATTGGTGCCGTGGTGGTGGCGAAATCGGAAGGGGAAGAACACCTCTATTCAGCGATCTGAATTCCAGGCGTTCAGCGACCGATTTTTGCCGGGGTGCATCCGGTGCTGACGGAAATTTTTTTCCATTTCCTTCGATTCAGATCAAATCTGCTTGCCCGGCATCTGCAGTGAAAAATAGATTCCTAGAGCTAATTGACCTTTCCATTGTCGGAACGCATTTCAGGATCTTCAATCATTACCCTAGGAAGCTGTACTCCGGCATCAAAAAACAGGCCTTTCCGCCAGGGGCGGATCAAGGAAGTTTGCTGATGGCGGGAGGCATCCACCGTGTCTAACGCGGTCCTGAAAACCGGCCGGCAATGGATTTTTCACCCCCGCTCCGGCGGGGGTTTTTTATTTCGACTGCACCTGATGTAAGATTTTTCGCACCCGTTCCCGGCGCCCCCGAATGGTCAGGCGCAACCGATCCTCCAGCAGTTCCCGTTGCATCACTTCAACCCCCTCCTGCACCAGAGCCATGGTCTTCCCGTCGGCATAGTCTACCTCCACCCGGGCGGTGGTATACCGGGATTCCATGGTGTCGGCGATGGCCTGCAGCAGCCGGTCGATACGTAACCGGTGTTTGGCGGACACCCAGATCGCTTCCGGGTACCGGTTCTTTAGTCTCTGCAACTGATCCGGATCCGTGACCCGATCGATTTTATTGAATACCAGCAGGCGGTTTTCCCGGGTAGCCTGCAGCTCCCCCAGAACCCGGCGGATGGTTTCGAGGTGATCCTCCAGTTGATCGGAGGAAGCATCTGCCACAACGATCACCAGGTCGGATTCGGTGATTTCGGCCAGCGTACTGCGAAAACTGGCGACCAGATGATGGGGGAGTTTTCGGATGAAGCCCACCGTGTCACTGATGAACAGTTCCCTGGAATTGTCCAGCACCACTTTTCGCACCGTCGTGTCCAGGGTGGCGAACAGTTGATCTTCGATAAAGACTTCCGCTCCTGTGATGGCGTTCATGAGGGTGGATTTCCCGGCATTGGTATAGCCGACCAGGGAAACGCGGTAGCCCGTTTTCCGACGGGCCGTCTGGGTTGAACGCTCCTTTTCGATGCGAACCAGCTCCCGTTTGAGATGGGCGATTCGATTGCGAATCAGCCGACGATCCACTTCAATCTGCGTTTCACCGGCTCCGGCCCGGGTACCGATCCCGCCCATTTGGCGTTCCAAATGGGTCCACATCCGGGTCAGACGCGGCAAAAGATATTGCAGATGCGCCAGTTCCACCTGGGTCTTGGCTTCACGCGTTCGGGCGTGTTTCCGGAAGATGTCCAGAATGAGCGCTGATCGATCGATCACCTTCACCCGTTTCGACAATTGCTGGAAATTTTTTATCTGACCCGGATGGAGGTCGTCATCAAAAATCAACAGCTGACAATCGAGTTCATGGGCCTGCTGGATCAGTTGCTGGGCCTTCCCTTTCCCGATGAAAAAAGCCGGATTGATTCGTCGCATCCGCTGTATCACGTGACCGACCACCTCGGCGCCGGCCGTCTGGGCCAGCAATTCCAGTTCTTCCAGGTGAGTTTCCACCGTTGCCGGATCCACCGAGCCGGAGGCCACACCCACCAGAATGGCCCGTTCCGGGGTCGTGCCGGACTTATTCTCCATCGGCTGCGGGTTTTAAGGTACCCGGAACAATGCGGCCGACGACTGTTTCCGCCAGAGCACAACCCAGTGCCAGCAGTAAAAACATT
>RFIZ01000298.1 GCA_003695105.1 Fidelibacterota bacterium | reverse complement strand
GTTCTTGGCAGGAATGAATGGGATATCGTTCAGGAGGAAACCTTTGCGCCCATACTTTATCTCATTCCGTACCGCGATTTTGACGAAGCGCTGGCGCTCCACAACGATGTTCCCCAGGGATTGTCCTCCGCCATGTTCACTACCAATCTCCATCACGCCGAAGCTTTCCTCTCGGCTCGTGGGAGTGACTGCGGAATCGCCAATATCAATATCGGCACATCCGGAGCGGAAATCGGAGGAGCCTTTGGCGGCGAAAAGGAAACCGGCGGCGGACGAGAGTCCGGGTCGGATGCCTGGAAACAATATATGCGCCGGCAGACCAACACCATCAACTGGAGTCATGATCTGCCACTGGCTCAGGGAATCAAATTTGAAATCAACGATTAATTACGGGATAAAGCATGATTAACATATCAGCCGCTAAAGTTCACGAAACTCTTGGAAAACACATGCTGGCGGACGGGCTTCCGCCGGTTATCGATCTGGAAAAAAGTCATGGTTCCTGGCTGGTGGATGCGGCCACAGGGCGGGAATACCTGGACCTGTTTTCCATGTTTGCCTCCCTGTCTATCGGGTACAATCATCCCCGGATGGTGGAGCAGAAGGAGCGTCTTACCCGCGCGGCCATCAACAAACCCACCAATTCCGATATCTATTCCGTCCCCATGGCGGAATTCGTGGAAACGTTGGCCACAGTGGCACAACCCGACTATTTACCCTACACCTTTTTCGTGGAAGGGGGAGCCCTGGCGGTGGAAAACGCTCTCAAGGCGGCCTTCGACTGGAAGGTCCGGAAGAACCTGCAGCAGGGGAAACCGGCGAAAGGGTCCAAAGTGATCCATTTTCGGGAATGCTTTCACGGGCGGACCGGGTATACCCTTTCACTCACGGATTCACCCGATCCCCGGAAAACCCTCTATTTCCCCAAGTTTGACTGGCCCCGGATTACCAATCCCAAACTGACTTTTCCTCTGACCGAATCCAATCTGGCAGAGGTTCAACGGCTGGAAGAGCAGGCCCTGGCTGAAATCCGGCAGGTCCTGGAGGCGGACAGGGATGAGATTGCCGCTCTGATCATCGAACCCATTCAGGGCGAGGGTGGGGATAACCATTTCCGTCCGGAATTTTTCCGTGCGTTACGCTCCCTGGCCGATGAATATGAATTTTTACTCATCTATGATGAAGTCCAAAGCGGTGTCGGGCTGACAGGAAAAATGTGGGCCCATGAACATTTTGGTCCTGATGCCCGCCCGGATATCATCAGTTTTGGCAAGAAAACCCAGGTGTGCGGCATTTTTGCTTCCCGGCGTCTGGATGAGGTCAAGGGGCACGTGTTCCAGGAATCCTCGCGGATCAATTCCACCTGGGGAGGGAACCTGACCGATATGGTGCGATTTACCATGTATTTGGAAATCATTCGGGACGAAAATCTGGTACAGGCTGCGGAGCAACAAGGCGCCTATCTGTTGAGGCAATTGGAAGAATTACAGTCCGCCTATCCCAAACTCATATCCAATGTACGAGGGAAAGGACTGATGTGCGCCTTTGATCTGCCCAGCGGTGAACAGCGTGATCAGGCGGTGGAAAAAATCCTGGAAGCCGGTGCCATCATCTTGGGCTGTGGTCGTCAGTCGATTCGTTTCCGCCCTCACCTGAATATCACCCGGGACGAAATTGATCAGGCCATGAATCTCTTCCGGAAGGTGTTCCAAACCTTGTGACCGCAACTCGGCCATACGGTGTCGCCTACATCGTCGCCACACCGATTGGAAACCTGCAGGATATTTCCTTTCGGGCCGTAGCCGTACTCAAAGCAGTGCCTCTGATCGCAGCCGAAGATACCCGCCATACCCGGATCCTCCTGAACCATTACGGTATTACCACGCCGTGCCTGAGTTATTTTGAGCATAACCGCTTTACCCGGATCCCACGCATCGTGGATCATTTAAAGTCGGGGCAGGACATTGCCGTAGTTACTGATGCAGGTACTCCCGGTATTTCCGACCCGGCCTACAAACTGATCCGGGCGGTCATTCAGGAGGAAATTCGGGTGGAAGTAATTCCCGGCCCCACGGCAGTGATAACGGCTTTGGTTACGTCAGGACTTCCCACGGATCAGTTTTTTTTCGAGGGGTTTCTCCCAGTCAAAAAGGGTCGCAAGAGCCGTCTCAATTTGTTGAAACAGATTCCCGGTACCCTGGTGCTCTATGAATCCCCCCGGCGGCTGCCGCGGACCCTCCGTGATTTAGCCGTTGCCCTGGGCGACCGGCCCGCGGTAGTTTGCCGCGAATTGACGAAAATCCATGAAGAGATTCACCGCGGTACCCTGAGCGGACTGGCTTCCCATTACGAAGGCCATCCACCGAAGGGAGAATGCGTCATATTAGTCGGGAAGGACGATCCCAATGTCTGGTTCTGAACGCGGACGTTTCATCACCTTTGAAGGCATTGACGGTTGCGGCAAATCCACCCAGGTTGATTTGCTGGCTCAGCGGTTGCAAAATCAGGGAATTTCCGTGCTCTGCGTACGGGAACCCGGCGGTACGGAAGCTTCGGAAGCGATCCGGAATATTTTATTGCATCGAAGAGATCTTCTCCTCACCGGACGGACCGAAGCCCTCCTGATGTGCGCCGCCCGGGCGCAATTGACGGCGAACAAAATTCTTCCTGCTTTAGCAGCCGGAACCTGGGTGATCTCGGATCGTTATTCAGACTCTACGCTGGCGTACCAGGGAGCAGGGCGTGGCCTGGAAGTGGACTGGCTGGTGGAACTGAATCGTTTTGCCACACAGGATACCGATCCGGATCTAACCTTTTATCTGGATCTGTCTCCGGATACAGCCCGTAAACGACAACAGCGGGAACAAGATAAAATCGAAGCCGAAGGATTGGCTTTTCAACACAAAGTTCGCGCCCAGTATCGAAAGCTGCAGGAACGGTTTCCCCATCGGTTTTTGCTCCTGGACGGAGAACTCGGCGTACAGGAACTCCATCAGCGGATCCTGAATCATTTGAATAAACGAGGCTGGTTTTGAAATTCATGCATCAAAAGAAGTGGATGATCATAACTCCACTGATATTGTTCATTATCCTGTTTTTTACCGGAGCGGGAAAATCGGATTTGCTACGGAAAATCGCCCGGTCACAGAAACGGCTGAATGACGTCTACAAATACCTGGTTCTGAATTACGTGGATGAAATCGACATCGACAAATTCACCAGCGAAACCATTCACAACATTGTATCCGAGATGGATCCCTATACCGTTTTCATGGAAGAATCAGAACAGGACGGACTGAAGCTGTTGACGAACGGATCCTACGGCGGAGTCGGAATTCAGATCGGTAAACAGGATGGTGAACTCACGGTCATTGCGCCGATGGAAGACAGTCCCGCATCCCGGGCGGGGATTCTTAGCGGCGACGTGATTGTCAAAATCGACAGTTTGGAAACAGAAGGGATGACCCTGAACAAGGCCTCCAGCCTGATCCGGGGTCCCCGCGGATCGAAAGTAGTTCTCACCATCCGGCGGAGACACCTGGATACACCACTGGTCTTCAGCCTGACCCGGGATAAGATTGTTATCAACGATGTGGCCCTGGCCGAGGAAGTGGAACCGGGACTGTTGTACATTCGCCTGACCCGTTTTTCCCGGAATGCGCCCGCGGAAATGAAATCCGCCCTGCAGGCCCTGGTCAATTCCCGGACACAAGGCATCATCCTCGATCTCCGGGATAACCCCGGAGGGTTGCTCAAATCCGCCATCGATATTCTGGATTATTTTATTCCGAAAGGGGAAACCCTGTTGTACACCAAAGGGAGGGTCCGCAATGCCAACCGTTCCTATTTGTCTGAACATGACCCGATCGTGCCGGAACGGGTAAAAGTAGCGGTCCTCATCAACGGCGGCAGCGCGTCGGCCAGTGAAATCGTGGCGGGGGCGATTCAGGATCTGGACCGGGGTTTGATCATCGGCCAGACCAGTTTTGGAAAAGGACTGGTACAATCGGTGATAGATGTGGACTCCAGGAGTGCCCTGAAAATCACCACGGCCAAATACTACATTCCCAGCGGACGGCTGATTCAGAAGCCGGGCTACATCGAAAAGGATCTGATCGAACCCGATTCCACCGGAAAAGATACTCTCTTCACCACGTCCAACGGGCGGCCGGTGAAGGGCGGCGGCGGAATTACACCCGATGAAAGGGTGGAGGGCAAACGGGTTCCCCTCCTGACTCAATCGGTCTGGCGCGAGGGATTGTTGTTCGATTTTGTCCGGGATCATCGGGAGGATTATGCTTCGTTTGCCGCGGTACAGCAGGACAGTTCCCGGCTGGTGGATCAATTCGTGGCATTCATCCAATCCGACTCGATTGATATTCCGTTGCCTGGTGAACAGGAAGCCCGGGAGGGATTGCAAAAATTGAGAGAAGATCCGGCTCTCCGCTCCAGGGCAGATTCCCTGCTTCAGGAGTTGAACAGAAATATCGGGAAACGGGAACACAGCCTGTTCAGGGAGGAAAGAGGGGATCTTCAATTGGCTGTGTTGCAAGAGTTCGCCCGTCAGATGGAAGGCGCCAAGGGGAGGATTCGCTTCAGTTTGCCCCGGGATCCCATTTTTCGCCGGGCGGCAACCCTCCTGACCAATGAAGCGGCATACAATCGTTTTCTCGTCGCCAAAGGGGAATAAATTTCAATAATTCTTTCTCTGTATATCCACTGGACTCGTATTAAATTCCACGGCTTTTTTCCGGTGCTGCGTTCGTTTTTCAACTCAGGATACCAGAACGGACGTTGGAAAGAGGGTGTGGAAGGCTCTCAGATGGTTAGAGCGTCCCGACATTGGATGTCGGGAAGGTCGGCGAGATAGTTCCTTGAAATGAGAGAAACAGATTCATCTCCTTTTGGAGACTCTGTTTTAATACCCAAAAATTGGGCGATTAGCTCAGATGGTTAGAGCGCTTGCTTGACATGCAAGAGGTCGGCGGTTCAACTCCGTCATCGCCCACCAATTCCATTACATGATCACATGACAGTATCAACACATTTAGATTCTGGAAACCGCTGTACCGGCGGATGGGACCGCAGTCCGTCTTGCTGTCGATTTTAGTTTGTTGAATCTCCACCATTTTATATGAGCACCATAACTCTCACCCTGCCTGATCAGTCCACCTTGACCGTTCCCCGCGGTACCACTGCCCTGGAAGTGGCAGAATCGCTGGGACCCCGTCTGGCACAGGCGGCTGTCGTGGCCGAACTCAACGGGCAACTCCGGGATTTGAATCTTCCTCTCACTGAGGATGGTCAATTACGCCTGTTGACCGGAGAGACGCCGGAAGGCCATGAGGTTCTGCTACACAGCACGGCGCACCTCATGGCTCAAGCCGTGAAGGAATTATTCCCCGAAGCCAAGGTCACCATCGGACCGGCAATTGAAAATCGCTTTTATTACGATTTTGATATCGATGGTACGTTTTCGGAGGAGGACCTGCGTCAAATCGAAACAAGGATGAAAGAACTGGCCAAGCGGAATTATCCCGTTCACCGGAAAGAACTGTCCCGGGCAGAGGCTCTGGAACTGTTCCGGTCCATGAACGAATCGTATAAAGTCGAAATCCTGGAAGACATTCCGGACGGAGAAACCATCTCCGCTTATGAGCAGGGAGATTTCATCGATCTTTGTCGCGGACCGCATGTTCCGGCCACAGGGAAAATCAAATATTTCAAACTGTTGGACTCCTCGGGCGCCTATTGGCGGGGGGATGAGCGCAATAAAATGCTCCAGCGGATCTACGGAACGGTGTTCGCCACCAAGGATGGCCTGAAAGGGTACCTGCGGCAACTGGAAGAAGCAAAAAAACGGGACCACCGCAAGCTCGGGAAAGAACTGGAATTGTTCACGTTTGACGAAGAAGTGGGACCGGGGTTGCCGCTATGGTTACCCAATGGAGCCGTCATGGTGGAGGAACTGGAAGCCCTGGCCAAGGAAACCGAGCGGAAGGCCGGCTACGTGCGGGTGCGAACTCCTCATCTGACAAAAGGTCAACTCTATGAGCGGTCCGGACACCTGGAGCACTATCGGGACAGCATGTACCCCGCAATGGATGTGGACGGCATCGAATATTACGTCAAGCCGATGAACTGTCCCCATCATCATAAAATTTATGCCTCTTCGCCCCGAAGTTATCGCGATCTGCCTTTGCGATTGGCCGAATACGGCACCTGTTATCGCTATGAAAAATCGGGACAACTTTTTGGTCTCATGCGAGTGCGCAGCATGCAGATGAACGACGCCCATATCTATTGCACTCATGAGCAGTTCAAGGAAGAGTTTTTAGCCGTATGCCGCATGTATTTGTATTATTTTGATATTTTCGGCATTGAGAAGTATGAAATGCGGCTCAGCCTGCACGATCCGGCCGATCTGGGCGGAAAGTACATCAACGAACCGGAACTCTGGCTGCAAACGGAACAGGCCGTGCGGGAGGCCTTGCAGGAAGGGGATTTGAATTATGTGGAGATACCGGGTGAAGCGGCGTTTTACGGTCCCAAAATCGATGTGCAGGTCTGGAGTGCCATTGGCCGGGAATTCACGTTGGCGACCAATCAGGTTGATTTTGCCATCCCGGCCCGTTTCGATCTGACCTACACCGACGAGCAGGGTCGGGAACAGACTCCGCTTTGTATCCATCGCGCTCCCCTGGGAACGCATGAGCGCTTCATCGGCTTTTTAATCGAACATTTTGGCGGGGATTTTCCCCTGTGGCTGGCGCCGGTTCAGGTGGCGATCCTGCCCATTTCCGAAAAATCCCACGCCTATGCAAAGACACTGGAACAGCGCTTGTTCGCAGAAAATATCCGGGTGCAGCTGGATCTGCGTCCGGACAAAATCGGGGCCAAAATCCGGCAGGCGGAATTGAAACGAATTCCGGTCATGCTGGTGGTCGGAGAACGGGAAGCGGAACAACAAACCGTTTCTCTTCGCCGACGCTTTGAAGGCGATCTGGGAACCCAGTCCGTCGAAGACGTCACGGCCCTGCTGACCGACGAAATCAAACATAGGAGACGACCTCATCGGAAAATTAGATAATTCACGCATCAATGAAGATATCCAGGCGGAAGAAGTCCGGCTGATCAGCCAGGACGGTGAACAATTGGGAATTGTTAGTCTGGAGGAAGCTCTTTCAAAGGCGAGGGAATTCAATCTGGACCTCATCGAAGTGGCTCCGAATGCCAAGCCTCCGGTTTGCCGGATTCTGGATTACGGAAAGCTCAAGTATGAGGAAAAGAAAAAAGCTCAGCAGAGCAAGAAAAAACAGCATGTCATCAAAATCAAAGAAGTGCGATTGCGCCCCCATATTGATGACCATGATCTGGAAACCAAATTATCCATGGGGAAAAAATTTCTGCAAGATGGGTACAAGTTGAAAGTCACCCTCCGATTCCGGGGGCGGGAAATGACCCGGATCGATCTGGGCGAAGCCGTCATGGACCGGGTGGAGGAATTGCTGAGTGACGTAGCTGTGGTGGAAAAAAAATATCCACTGGAGGGACGTCAAATGCATGTGATTTTCACCAGTAAATAGGAGAGAAGGAACATGCCTAAAATGAAAACCCGACGCAGTGCAGCGAAACGATTCAAGCTCACCGGGTCGGGAAAAATCAAACGGAACAAAGCAAACCATAGACACATGCTCATCCGTCGTCCGAAGAAAGCGAAACGGAAGATGCGGCAGGCTGCCATTGTGGTGTCCGCCGAAAACCGTCGCGTCCGCCGGATGCTGGGTGAATAAGGAGTCACATCATGCCACGAGCAAATAGTTCAGTTCCGCGACATAGAAGGCATCGGAAAATCGTGAAGCAGGCCAAGGGCTACTATGGTGCCCGGAGCCGCAATTTTAAAGCCGCCAAAGATGCGGTGATAAAAGCAGGCTTGTATGCCTATCGAGACCGGCGACAGCGGAAGCGCCAGTTCCGCCGGTTATGGATAGCGCGAATCAATGCAGCGGCTCGTCTCCATGGAATGTCCTATTCTGCCTTCATTGCCGGATTGAAAGCAAAGAATATCGATCTGGACCGCAAGGTGCTGGCGCATCTGGCGGTGCATGAACCGGAGGCCTTTGCTGATCTGGTGAAATCCGTTCAGAGCTGATATGCCGCTGAAATCGCAGATCGAAGCGGTCCGGGAGCAATTCCGGGCCGCTCTTTCCAATTTTCCTTCCGACCCCCGTGAAGCCGATCAGGTACGAATTCGCTTCCTGGGGCGAAAGGGATTGATTGCCCGTCTCTTCGAAGAATTTGCCCAGTTACCGCCAGAGCAAAAACCGGTATTTGGCAAAGAGTTAAACCTTTTAAAAAAAGAGATCACGGATCAACTGCAGGCCGCTCTCCAGGCGTTATCGCAGACAGCCCAACCCCAAGCCCGGCGTTCCGTGGATTACACCTTACCGGGACGTTCCTTCCAGCTGGGCAAACGCCATCCGCTCACACAGACGCTGGAAGAAGTTAAACGAATTTTTACCCAAATCGGGTTTGCCGTCGCCTATGGCCCGGAAATCGATGACGATTTTCATAATTTTGAAGCCCTCAATATTCCGGAACATCACCCGGCCCGGGATATGCAGGACACTTTTTTTATCGAACCGAAGGTGGTACTCCGGACTCATACCTCCAATGTGCAGATTCATTTGATGGAGGAAAACGACCCACCCATCCGGTTCATCGTTCCCGGTCGTGTCTACCGGAACGAAGCCATCAGTTTCAAAAGTTATTGTCTGTTCCACCAGGTCGAAGGCCTGTATGTGGATAAACGGGTGACGTTTACAGAATTGAAAGGAACCCTGACCTATTTCATTCATCAAATGTTTGGTCCTGAGGTTCAGATCAGGTTCCGGCCCAGTTTCTTTCCCTTCACCGAGCCCAGTGCCGAAGTGGATATCTGGAACGAAGAACGCCGGCAATGGATGGAAATTCTGGGGTGCGGCATGGTGGATCCGGCCGTGTTCGACAATGTAGGTTATGACTCCCGCATCTGGCATGGCTATGCCTTTGGGTTGGGAATCGAACGGATCGCCATGCTCAAATACCATATCCAGGACATCCGCTTGTTTTACCAAAATGATCTCCGATTCCTGAGGCAATTCTAATGCGCATTTCCCTCCATTGGTTGCAACAGTACGTTGAGGTAAAAGAATCTCTCCAGGAATTGGCGGATTTGTTGACCATGCTGGGGTTCGAGGCCGAACTGGCCACGGACTTTTCCGCCCTGTCCGGGGTTGTGACGGCCAAAATTCTGGCGGTGTCTTCCCACCCCAATGCCGATCGACTCCATCTCTGTCAGGTGACCGATGGCAAGGACGAGTGGTCCATAG
>RFIZ01000297.1 GCA_003695105.1 Fidelibacterota bacterium | reverse complement strand
CGCCGAACACCGACCGTAATGTGTCTGCGATTTCACCCAGGGTACAGGCGGCCTGGAGAGCCTGTATGATGGCCGGGAGGGTGTTATCCGTGGACGCCGCCACAGCCTGCAAATGACCCAACGCCTCCTTCGCCGCCCCCTGATTCCGGCGATCCTTGTAGGCACGGGTACGTTGGATCTGATCCCGGGCCGCCGCTTCATCCAGCGTGAGAATATCCTGCGGAGCAGGCTCCTCTTCCTGGAATCGATTCACTCCGACGATGACGGTATCGCCTGCATCCACCCGGGTCTGGTACTCATAGGCGCTGCGGGCGATTTCGGCCTGGATCCAGCCGTCCTCGATGGCCTGGACCGCCCCGCCCCGGCGGTCGATCTCGGCCAGGATTTCCTGGGCTTCGCTTTCCACCTGGTCCGTCAGCGCCTCCACCACATAACTACCGCCGAAGGGATCCGGATGATCCGGAATCCCTGATTCATAGGCGATGATTTGCTGGGTTCGCAGGGCCAGGCGCGCCGATTCGTCCGTGGGCAGAGCCAGGGCCTCGTCCCGGCTGCACGTATGGAGCGACTGGGTTCCGCCCAGAACAGCGGACAGGGCCTGGATGGTGGTCCGAACGACATTGTTGTCAATCTGTTGAGCCGTGAGCGTCGATCCCCCGGTCTGAACGTGGAAGCGGCACTGTTGGGCTTTGGGGTCCTGGATCCGGAAACGATCGCGCATAATGTGGGCCCACATGCGGCGGGCGGCCCGGAATTTGGCGATCTCGGTCAGAAAGCCATTATGGGCATTGAAAAAAAAGGACAGGCGCCGCCCGAAAACATTGCCATCCAGTCCACGATCCAGCGCAGCCTGTACGTAGGCGATCCCGTTGGCCAGGGTGAAAGCCAGTTCCTGGGCCGCCGTGCTGCCTGCCTCCCGGATGTGATATCCGGAGATGGAAATGGTATTCCAGGAAGGAATTTCCCGGGCGCAGTAGTCGAATATATCCGTCACCAGACGCAGGGACGGTTTCGGCGGAAAGATATAGGTACCCCGGGCGATGTATTCCTTGAGGATATCGTTTTGCACGGTTCCCCGCAGTTGATTGCGGGGAACTCCCTGTTCTTCCGCCACCACGATATACATGGCCAGGAGAATGGCGGCGGTGGAATTGATGGTCATGGAAGTGGAAATTGTATCCAGAGGAATGTCCCGGAACAGGCGTCGCATGTCGTCCAGTGTGGAAATGGGCACACCCACCCGCCCGATTTCTCCCGCGGCCAGCGGGTGGTCGGAATCATAACCGATTTGAGTCGGTAGATCAAAGGCTACGCTGAGGCCGGTTACGCCCTGGCGCAACAAATAACGATACCGCCGGTTGGAGGCTTCCGCCGTGGAAAACCCGGCGTATTGGCGCATGGTCCAGAGCCGTTTGCGGTACATGTCGGGATAAATCCCCCGGGTGTACGGAAATTCTCCCGGTGGCGGCTGTGTTTTCAAAATCCCCGTTCCTGTTTCAAGGTTTGGTAGGCCTCATTGACGGCTTTGAACTTTTCTTCGGCCAGAACCCGTAATTCTTCACCCAGATGAGCGACTTTATCGGGGTGATATTTATTGGCCATTTTCCGGTAAGCTTTTTTGATTTCCTCGTTGGTGGCGGAAGGATCGATCTCCAGAATTGTATATGCTCCGTCGGTGTCCCGGATAAACATGGCGGCGATGGACTGATAATCTGCGGCATGGATTTTCAGGTACCGGGCAATCGTGGCGATCATGTCTTTTTCGGCCGGATGGATCTGGCCGTCGGCCTGAGCCAGGCCAAACAGGACATGGATCAGCTGGAGGCGACTGGGATGATCCATGGAGCGCTGGATCTGGCGACAGACATCCCTCAGATTGTATTCCTGGTTCAGGATATCCCGGAACAGGACCATGAAATCCTGGACAGCCTCTGCCGGAAATTGCTGTCGCAGGAAGTTTTTCACGTAGTTCAGTTCTGATTTCAGCAGACGTTCGTCAGCTTTCATAACGGCCGCGAACAGCACCAGCAAGGATACCACGAAGTCTCCCGGGCGCGTCTGTGGATAGCGGCGGGATTCGGAGGGCGCGGTGAAGGGTGAAGGCCCGGCGGCGGAAGATTCACTCATGGCGGCCAGGGTCACGCCGATGATGGCACCGATGGGTCCGCCCAGCGCCCAGCCAATGCCGCCCCACAATAGTTGTTTTCCGAAACTCATGAGTCGTCTGTGTACGTAACCCTACAAGAAAATGTTCCACAAAACTACACAGGTTCAATGGAGTGAAAAAGGTATATTCCTGTATGGAATTTCCCCTGAGAACCCGTCTCGCCGTCCGCTGGACCCTGCGTTCCCGACTGTCTTCGCCTCCCCAGCGTTTGGGTACTCAAGGGCATCTGCCGGATCCGGTGATGGTCCTGTTACCCCTGGAAAAAGAATACAGCCGGGTGGCACGCCATTTTCTCAGGGAAGCGGGGTGGGAGCGCCGGTCCCGTTTCCGCCTCTGGGTGGCGCCGGAGGCACGGGAGCTCTATCCGGAATCCTGGACCCAGATCCAGAGTTGGACACCCGCGGATCTTACCCGAATGGGACTCCTGCCAAAAAAAATCCTCCGGGAAAAAGTGGAGTTCGCGGCCGAAGCCCTGGTCAATCTCCATCCCCGGTTTCATCCGGTGTATTGCCAGCTCGTGCATGCCTGTCCGCTTCCCTTGAAAGTGGGCTTTCAGCACCGCCATGCGGAACGACTCTATCATGTGATCCTGACCAATTCACGGAGCCCCGTGATAGAGACGGGGTACCGTCAGATCGAACGACTGATCGGATAACAACTGCCAGCAGCTGTAGTAAGAACGGCGGGGAAACTCCGGTATTTTCCGTCGAACAAAGTATTGACGCCGGGAAAGTCCCCACTTATATTACCGCCCCATTTTCGAGGAAAAAATTTATGTTAGAAGGTATCATTTGTCCCGTTTGCGGTGCTACCCTGAAGGAGGAAGACCTCCGGGAGTCTCTCGTTTGCGTTCATTGCAAGACCGATCTGCACAGCCGTGACTACCTGGATTTTCTGGAATATTTGATGACCAACGGTATTGTGGAAAACCTGGATTTCTTTGATACGGACGTCTACCAGGAAGATATTGAACGGCTGGATCCGGAGGATGAAGAAGAGGTGGATCCTTCCGAATATGAAAAGAAAAAAGACAACTTCAGTTTGTATGAAAACGAGATGATTCCCACCACTCAGGAAGAGGACATTCCCGATTACGAAGAATTTGAGGGTCTGGACGAAGACTGGGAGGAGTTCAATCGCCGGGAATACGATTCATTTTAACCGGGAGTAGCCATGCCAGAAAAACGGAATCCGGGGGATAAACCCCAGCAAATCAACATTGAATTACCTGAAAATATTGCGTCCGGTGAATATGCCAATTTTGTGGTTGTGACTCACTCCCAGGCAGAATTTGTGCTGGATTTTACCCGCATCCTGCCCGGCGTTCCCAAAGCCAGGGTCCACAGTCGGGTCATTATGGCGCCCTCCCATGCCAAAGCCTTCTTAGGGGCCTTGCATGACAACATCCGGAAATATGAAAGCCGGCACGGGACCATTCCCTCCCCGGACCGTGAGCCGATTCCGGGCATTACGATTCGGCCGCCGGAAGACGGCTTGCCCAATTAAATCCCCGGCGGAGGCTCCTCCAGATACCAGACCCAGGTTTTCCCCCGTTTAAGTTCCCGCATCTTCAGCAACACCCACAACGTCAAAATGCTCCAGGCCACGGCGTAGCCATACAGGAAGCCGCCGATCACATCTCCCGGGAAATGGACCCCCACATACACCCGGCTGAATCCCACCAACAATGCCAGACCGATCAACCACCGTCGCCAGGAGGAATAAAAATACCCCAGAATGGTGGCGATTGCCATGGAATTGGCGGCATGGTTGGACACAAAGCCGAACTTCCCGCCTCGCCGGACCAGCAGGCGCACCGTTTCACTCATTTCATGAGAGGGACGGAGCCGGCCCACCCACGGTTTGATCCAGTGGGCGGCCGTCCAGTCGGTTACAGCCACCGTGAGGATCAACAAAGTAACGGCGATCCAGCCCCGTTTGTGATCCGTGAGGGCCAGATAGACACAGAGCAACAGGAGAGGGATTCCCAGCGTGAGGGGGTGGGTCACCAGGGGCATCAATCCATCAAAGAATGGATTCGCAAGCGTATGATTCATAAATTGGAACAGGTAGTGGTCCCAGGAATTCAAAGTCGATAACATAGGAAGTCATCCATGAGTCAACTGGAAGAACTTATTCCCATTTTATGCTGTCCGGAAACCAAAGAATCGGTGACCCTGCTGACAGCGGAAGAAACCCGGCGAATCAATGACGCCATCCAAAATGGCGTGGCCCGTCAGCGAAACGGCGAAACGGTGACAGAGCCCATCGATACCGGACTCATTCGCGCCGACAAAAAATTTGTCTATCCGGTTCGCCGGGAGATCCCCATCATGCTGATTGATGAAGCCATCGATATGGAATCGATTCCCCACTAAGAAAATTCTTGGAAAACATTAGAAT
>RFIZ01000296.1 GCA_003695105.1 Fidelibacterota bacterium | reverse complement strand
GGTGGGCTCAGAGGCGCACCGCCAGGTCGCCCGTCAGGCCGTTCGGGAATCCCTGGTGCTTCTGAAAAACGAGAACCAGCTGCTACCTTTAAGCAAAGCCGGCCTGAAAATTCACGTGGCCGGAGCCAATGCCGATGATCTGGGACACCAGTGCGGCGGCTGGACCATCACCTGGCAGGGCGGCAGCGGGGATATCACTCCGGGCACGACCATCTACGAAGCAATCCGGCAGTCTGTGGACGATCCCGGACTGGTCACCTATTCCGCCGACGGGTCCGGAGCAGCCGGGTCAGACGTGGCTGTGGTGGTGATCGGCGAAGGCTCCTATGCCGAAATGGAGGGCGACCGGGACGATCTTCACCTGAGCGCCGCCGACCAGGAAACCCTGGCCCGGGTGAAACAAGCCGGCCTTCCCATGGTTGTCATCCTCATTTCCGGCCGTCCTTTAATCATCACCGACGAGCTGCCCGACTGGCAGGCCTGTATCGCCGCCTGGTACCCCGGCACCGAAGGTCAGGGAGTAGCCGACGTGCTGTTCGGAGATTACAATCCCACCGGCACCCTGTCCGTCTCCTGGCCCCGGTCCATGGACCAAATCCCGATCAACATCGGCGACGAACCGTACGATCCCCTTTTCCCTTTCGGCTTTGGTCTCCGATACTGAACCGGCGCCTATTTCAACAACAAAACGCGCCGACTAAGGGTTGTCTCCCGACTGCTCAGCCGAATCAAATACAGCCCGGTAGGCACCGGCTGTTGCCGGGAATTTTTCCCGTTCCAGGATACCGTATGCCAGCCCGGAGAGACCGAGCCGGATTGGAGCGTGGCAATCTCCTCCCCCAGTAAAGAATAGATTGTTATCTGAACCGGACCCCGGTAGGGAACGGCGAATCGGATAGTGGTGGTGGGATTGAACGGATTGGGATAGGGGGCCGCCAGGGAATACGATTCGGGTCCGCCTCCTTCCCCGGCCACGGACAGATAGAGTTCAATGGGACCCTGAGGCGTGAGGTCATGGCCTGCCAGTCCCGGATGATCCAAGGGAATCCGATCCACCCGGTAGACATCGTTTTGATAGACGCTGTCCCCCTGGGCCACCGGACCGTCGGGCGTCACGGGATTGATGTATTCCCACACGATCTCACCGGAGGGGGTCACTTCCAAAAAACGGCCGTCGGCGCCGGAACAAATGAGAGTGTTCCCGTTGGGCAGACGTTGGGCGCTGGAAAACCGGGGTGAATAAAAGGTATCCCCTTCCGTATCTTGATAGCGCCAGACCAGGGAATCGGGGCCGTAGGGAGCGGTCAGGGCGGACCCGTAGGTTCCGGCCGAATCCAGCGGCGGAATCCATTCGTCGACGGTGGAGTAGGCACCGTCCGGACGGCCGAAACCGTTGTTGAAGACCAGCATGTGTCCCTCACCGGGCACTCCCGGCGGAATCCATTCCGCATTGTGCTGGCCGAAGAACACCTGGTCGGTGCTGTCTCCGGCACCGTAGCTGGCGGGATTTCCCCAGCGATACAGGAGGTCGCCACCGTGGCCGTAGAGTCCGCCGCTGGAAGAGGCCGCCTCCTCCGTGGTCGTGCTGTGATCGATCACCCACACCTCGTGGATGCCCCGGTTGGAGACGAGGAGTTGATCCAGGTCCGGATTGTAGTCCACCGAATTGGGATGCAGCCAGTCGTCGGAAGCGTCATAGGCGAAATTGACGTCGATTCGTTCCGGATGGTCCCGTACCACCCCGTAGTTGGGCTTGAGTGAATCGGTATCCTGAATCAGGTGGTCCCAGGCTTTCCATTCCCAGACAATCGCACTCCCGGAATCGGTCGGCGCCACCTCTACCAGTTTCAGGGATCGGACCGTGCCTCCGGTCAGTTCCGGCCGTCTTCCCGCCGCCAGGGCCTCTGCTGCCGTCTTGCGGTCGTTGGCCACCAGGATGACATGGCCGTTGGGTAACGGTTCAATGTCATGGTGCTGGGCTCCATAGGCGAATTCCCAGAGCACGGTGCCGTCCCAGTCCAGGACCTGAAAGCCACCGGATTGATTGCCGGCGGGCACTTTGGCCGCCCGCAGGAGGGTGCCATTCTCCAGAAAATAGGCGCTGGCGCCGGCTGCGTAGGCGGATTCCCAGCGGTGAACCAGGTTTCCGTCATTGTCAATCAGGTAGGTGAAATGGGAGGCCTTGGGTGCGAAAAGAGTATACCCCGGCCAGGCCCGGGTGGTGTCGGAATAGAGCAGTCCGACCGTGGGTGTCTGAGCCATGATCATGGTGACAAATAGCAATCCTCCCCCGATCCATAGGTGTGTTCGTTGCATGCGAAATAGTCCTCTCGATTGAGTGGCGAAGGGAGAAAAACTACCAGCGCCCGACCTACCAATCCACCCCTAAAACAGGAAACCCCGCCAAGGCGGGGTTTCCGTTCCAGATGCTGGTAGCAGGGAGGACTACTTCAGCAAGGTCATTTTCCGAACCTGGTGTTGGTGGCCGGAGGTGAGGACGACCAGGTAGGTACCGGTGGCCAGCTGGGAGCCGTCAAACTCCAGGGTATAGCGGCCGGCACTCTGATAATCGTTCACCACGGTGGCCACTTCCCGACCGATGAGGTCGTAGATCGCCAGGCGCACCTGACCGTCTTCAGCCAGGGCATAGGAGATGGTTGTGGTGGGGTTAAAGGGGTTCGGGTAGTTTTGATTCAACGCAAAGTCAGTGGGAAGCGTCGGATCTTCCAGGTCCGCCGGTTCATTCCAGGCCACCAGTTTGGCCAGTCCGGCACCCGAAGCGCCAAAGTAACTGTCCAGGGCGAGTCCCGCTTCCTTGTCCACTTTCACTTCTTCCCCGTAGAGAGCACCCGTCACCTGGGCGTCTTTTTTCACCTTGATTTCACTGGTGGGGGCGTAGAAGGTGGCAAAGGTCTGGGACCGTTCGCCCAGTTCCACTTTCCCTTCGTCTTCGTGTCCTTCTCCAGCCACATACAGGATGATGTCGGATGCTCCGATGAAGGCGCCGTCGGCCGGACCGATATAGCTCTGTTTTTCAGCCTTTACCTTCTCCACTACCAGGACCTGGCTTTCGGCTTCCATCCGCAGACGGGCCTTCTTCTTCAGCTTCAGGGATTTGAAGTGGTATTCACCGCCGGTAAGGTTCAGCCGTCCCTTGTCCTTGACTTCCACTTTGCCGTAGTCGCCGGGATCCAGGGTCACGGTCTGGTTCTTGCCCACCGTGATGTTGTCGCTGCCCGCCGGGGCCGCCTTGAAGGGAGGCAGGTTCACAAAGACAGGCACGCTGACCGGACTGTATTCGCTGCCCAGAATGTCGCCGTCGTTGTCCAGAACGTTGGCGTACACATCTCCGCCGATCTGCGCGTCTTTCTTGATCTGCACCGCATTCGCTTTCAGGAAATATCCTGCCGCCGTGGTGACCTCTTTGTCCAGTTTCAGTTCATAATGCACTTCATCGTGATGGTGGTCATGATCGTCGTCTTCCTCATCCGAATCTTCATGATCGTCATCATCGGCGTAAGCCTGATTCACCACCAGGTTCCCGGAAGCCACTTCCGTTTCCTTCTTCAGTTCGGCTTTGCGCAGAGCAAAGACCACGGAACCGGCCAGATCCGGTGTCACATTCACGGTAACCGTGAACGAAGTGGAAACGGATCCACCACAGGGGTCGGCCGCACCAATGGTAATCGTGGCGCCGCCCAGATCCAGGGCGCTGACGGTGACAACGGTGCCGTCAAAACTCATTTGAACGGCGCTGGCATCATCAATACCGGCAGTGAAGGTCAGAGGATGCCCGTCGGGATCGGTGAAGAACGTGCTCAGATCCACATCGGCGCTGAGACTGGCTTCACCGTAACTGAGGATCACTTCCGCCGGCGGTGTGGACACCACCGGATCGTGATTGATCACGTTCACGGTCCGGGTGACACTGGCGCTGTTGCCGGCGGCGTCCGTGGCTGTGTAGGTTACTTCGTAACTTCCCACGGAACTGGTATCTACCGTCGATGTCATGACAACCGTTGGATTCAGGTCGCAATTATCAGCCACTGTAAATCCGGGATCGGTATAAGCGTAGAGACAAATGGTCTCGATCGGATTGGCACCGGTCAGGCTCAGGACCGG
>RFIZ01000295.1 GCA_003695105.1 Fidelibacterota bacterium | reverse complement strand
CTGTAATGCCCTCCATCTATCTGCCAATCGGTTCCAAACACCTGATGCTTCGTGCGATAATTGGAGCGCCGATCACTGAATCCTGCCACTTCCACCGACCGTTTGCTCAGAACCGCTTTCCCATTCAGAATCTGACCGGTGACGGGGCCCCGGTGAAGGGTGGCGGCCAACCCCCGCAGACCATTGTCCAGATCGATCAGTTGGTCGTCGATCTGGTTCAACATCAATCCCCGGCCCCAGATCTGATAGATGTCTCCAACGGCCAGTTCCATGAGATCGGTGGTATAATTCAGACGCAATTTACGCACTCCCTGAAAGGGTGCCCCCAATTCCGGCGGTTGGCTGTATTCCATTTGAAACCAGGCCTGGAGGGCATCCCGGGAATAAAACCCGTTCAGAAGGGATTCGGAAAAATTGTAATTGTTTTTACTGTCCCCGTATTTACTGGTCAGGTCCCCGTGGAAGCCAGACTGGGACAGCAGACCGGCAGGCGCCAAAACCGAGAGGAGAAATATCGCTGTACTACTTATTCGAAGTGGTATCCTCATCGTGCGTCTGACTTTCCTTGAGTACCGTTTGGATCACCCGTTCAATCTCCTGTTCATCCCCCGGAAGAAATCCCTGGTGTTGCCAAATGATTTCTCCGTCCTGGTTCACGATGAGGGTCGTAGGCAGAACCACAGCATTTAACAATTGGGAAATTTGCTTGTTGGGATCCAGTCCCACCAGAAAATGATACCGATTGGAATGGATATAGCTCCGGACTTTTCCCAGGCTCCGCGGAGTATCCTGATTTACGGTCAATACCCGAAATCCCTGAGAGGAATACTGGTCATGGAATGTATTCAAATACCGCATTTCTTTCTTGCAGGGAACACACCAGGTTGCCCAGAAATCGATCAACAGGGGTCCCTCCTGCCATAACTCCCGGACGGCCACCGTTTTGCCATCCACCAGCTGGATGGTAAAGTCCGGCAGTTTCGGATGGGATTCACCCGCCCATGCCAGGGTCAGGCCAAAAATCAATACGCTCAGTTTTTTCATTCGGAGTTCTATTCCTTAGGTTGAAATATTCAATGAATTTGGGACACGTAGTCCGGGAAATCTTCCTGGGAGATGAATTTCAATTTGACCCGGGACAGGTCATCGGTCTGGTCCAGGGGAAGGCGAAAACGGTATTGCACCGGTACATCCACTACCTCCATGGCCACCTGCAAAGACCAGCCGCCAATGGTGAAAGCGATCAGGGGAGAAAAGCGGTGGGTGGCCACGTAGATCAACCGGGAAGATACCGGGTGATAAAAACCGGAATTGGGCGCATCGGCGATGACCACCACGGGTTGATCCTTCCGGTCCAGAAATTGGATCACCGGAGATGACAAGTATTCCCCGCTGCTGATGCGGTCCCGGAGATCGTCGGGAAAATTGAACCGGTCCTTGGTAAATGTGAAAAACGTCAGATTCCCTTCCTGCTTCAGTGAGCTGTACGGCAGGGAAGTGAGCATGTCTTTGATCAGGTTATCCTTCAGGCGGTAATCTACCTGAAACATGATTTCCACCGTATCCTTTTCTTCCGGATCATAAATCACCTTGGGTGGATGGAGGGTAACCTCATAGGGGTGATGTACCAGATTGTCCAACACCTGGACCAGGAGCGCTGTATTTTCCGCATTGGCAGGATTGGGCCGATCCTCATGCCCCAGATTCAGTTCCAACTCCCATTCCCCGGTGGCCTCGGGCGGATTTTGAGGTGCCTGTTCCCGGCGTCCCAGGGCCAGATCCATCGCCACTTCCATCCCTTCCACTTCCTTGTCCAGCGCGTGTAACACTTTTTTCGAATGTTCCAGAGACGGGTTTGGTTGAACCGGAGCCGGCGGGGATACCGGGACCATGGCAGGAGGAATTTCAACCGTACGTTTCTCAGCCGGTGAGGCGGCCGGACCACTTTTTGACGCTTCCGCCGGCGGGAAAAAGGGTCCCAGCATGGTGACCACAGCATCCGTCAATTTATCGGAGAGGTCGGTAATTTCACTGGTAGTACCGTTGACGGTGCGTTGATCCACCTGTTCCCAATTGGCGATATTGACCAATTGTACTGTAACAGCCACTTCCCCGTTCTCTTCCTTATATTTCCCCAAAACCAGAATATTTTTCAAACCCCGGGGTTGATGGAGGAGTACATTCCGGTTATTCATGATTTTTTCCAAGTCGTCTCTGTGTTTGACGGAGATATCCGGAATCTGGTTCAGTTTTTCACTCAGGATATCCACCAACCCGTCCTCCATCCAGCTTAAGGTGGGATCGTTGGTGGTGTTTTCGAAGGGAATCAAATAGACATAGACCGAAATCGGCCGGGCGGATTCAGCCCCGACCCAGGTCCACCAGAGTGTAGCAAGGATTGCCGATCGAATCAGGAAACGCATCGGTGGTCAAATTAATTGTGAAGCCGGGGACTTTACAAATTGAAAACCTGGCACTGGGTTCGAGGTACTCGATCCGGATCAGGACCCTTGCTTTTTTCCCCAGGAATCCCGCAGGGAGACGGATCGGTTAAAGACCAGATGACTGGCGGTAGATAATTTACCGTCCAGTGAATAATAGCCCTGTCGGAGAAACTGAAAATACATACCGGGCCGGGCTTCCGCCAGAGAAGGTTCCGCCATGGCCCCTTTGATGATGGTCAGAGAATCGGGGTTGACATAATCAAGGAAGCTTTTTCCCGATTCCACTTCATTAGGGTTTTTCCGCGTAAACAAATGATCGAAATGCCGGACCTCAATGGGTTGTGCGTGGCGGGCAGATACCCAGTGGAGTGTCCCCTTCACTTTCCTGCCGTCCTGAGACCAGCCCCCTTTGGTTTCGGGGTCATATTCGCAGATCAATTCCTGAATTTCACCCGACTGTTCATCTTTCACCACGTCGACACAAGTGATGTAATAGGCGTGTTTTAACCGAACTTCCCGTCCCGGTGCCAGCCGAAAATATTTCCGCGGGGCCTCTTCCCGGAAATCGTCCCGTTCAATCCACAATTCCCGACCAAAGGGGATCTGCCGCGTTCCGTCTTCGGGTCGTTCGGGATTGTTGTCCGCCTCCAGCCATTCCTCCTGATCTTCGGGATAATTTCGAATCGTCACTTTCAGGGGATTCAGCACCACCATAACCCTCAGGGCGCGTTGATTGAGATCGGTCCTGAGACAGTGTTCCAGGAGTTCGATTTCGGTCAGACTGGGCTTCTTCGCCACGCCCACCTCATCACTGAAAGCCCGGATCGCTTCCGGCGAATAGCCCCGGCGACGCAGTCCGGACAGAGTGGGTAACCGCGGATCATCCCACCCATCCACCAATCCTTCCACGACCAGTTGTTTGAGCTTCCGTTTGCTCATCACGGTATACGTGAGATTCAATGGTGCAAATTCGATTTGTTGTGGGTGATACACACCCAATTGGTCCAAAAACCAGTCGTATAAAGGGCGATGATCTTCAAATTCCAGGGTGCAGAGAGAATGGGTAATGCGTTCGATGGAATCTTCCAGTCCGTGCGCCCAGTCATACATGGGATAGATACACCAGGAATCCCCCGTCCGGTGATGACGGGCATGCAAGATGCGATAGATCACCGGGTCGCGCATATTCATGTTGGGGTGACTCATATCGATTTTGGCGCGCAACACCCTGGACCCATCCTCGAATTCTCCGGCCCGCATCCGCCGGAACAGGTCCAGGTTTTCCTCCACCGGGCGGTCCCGGTAGGGGGAGTTTTTCCCGGGAGTCGTCAGGGTTCCCCGATATTCGCGGATCTTTTCCGGAGGCAGGTCATCCACATAGGCCTTCCCAATCCGAATCAACTGTTCGGCATATTCATACATCTGTTCGAAATAATCGGAAGCGAAATACAGCCGGTCTTCCCAGTCGAAACCCAGCCAATGCACATCCTCGATGATCGAGCGGATGTATTCTTCCTCCTCCTTGATGGGATTGGTGTCATCGAACCGCAAATTGGTTTTTCCGCCGAATTCTTCGGCCAGACCGAAGTCCAGGCAGATGGCCTTGGCATGGCCGATGTGGAGGTAACCGTTCGGTTCGGGGGGAAACCGGGTATGGACACGTCCCCCCCATTTTCCGGATTTCAAGTCCTGTTTGACGATTTCGCGAATAAAATTGGTTCGTTTTTCGCTGGGCATGGCAGACCTATTCATTCGTTTTACTGCGGATCCATTGCAAGGCACGGTCGACCCGGGCGCAAACTTCCTCCCGTCCCAGGATTTCCATCGATTCGAAGAGAGGCGGCGCCACGGTTTTCCCGCAGACGGCAACCCGTAGAGGGTGGAAAAATACTCCGGCTTTCACCTTCAATTCCTGAGCCTTGGTTTTCAGGGAAGTGTACAACACCTGGTGCTGGAAGTCGAGAGAGGTGAGCAGGGTTCGCTGAATGTCTAAAAATTGACGGGCTTCATTCAGGGCCCCTTTTTTGGGAATAAAACGTTCCCGGGGAATGTCACGTGGTGCCTGGAAAAAGAACTCCAGCCATTGAGGCGCCTGACTGAGTAGCGTAATCCGTTCCCGGATCAAGGAAATCATCGGAAGGATTTCTTTCGCAGTGGTTCGGATACCGGCCGATTCCAGATAAGGGAGGATCCGTCGTGCCAATTCTTCCGGTTCCAGCCGCCGGATCCAGCGGGCGTTGAACTGTTCCAATTTGTCATAATTCCACACGGCCGGACTGGTGTGAATCCGCTCCAGGGAGAAGGTGTGGATCAATTCCTTCAGGGTAAATTCTTCCTGATCCGATTCCGGTGCCCATCCCACCAGGACCAGGAAATTCACCAGCGCCTCCGGAAGATATCCCAGTTCCTTGAACTGGCGTACAAAAACGGGACGGACGGAACCGTCGGGAGCGCGTTCGCCCCGTTTACTCATCTTTCCCTTCCCGGACGGGTTCAGTATGACTGGCAAATGCACCATGGCCGGCATTTCCCAGCCGAAAGCCCGGTACAACTGGGCATGGATCGGTAAACTGTTGATCCATTCATCTCCCCGGAGGATGTGGGTTATTCCCATCAGGTGATCATCGATCACATTGGCCAAATGGTAGGTGGGATACCCATCACTCTTCAGGAGCACTACATCCTGCAATTCGCGGTTGGAGAAGGATATGTTGCCGCGGATGCGATCTTCCACGACCGTCTCCCCTTCCCGGGGCATTTTGAACCGGATCACCGACGGCGTTCCTTTTTGTACCTGCGCCTGCACCTCTTCCCGGGAGAGATCACGGCAATGCCGGTCGTAACCGATAAAAGTGGAATGATTTCTCTTTTGGGCGGCGATCACTTCCTGCAAGCGCTCTGGCGTACAAAAACAGCGATAGGCAGTTCCCGATTCCAGTAACCGGTTCACCTGTTTCCGGTATATCTCCAACCGTTCCGATTGCACATAGGGACCGGCGTTTCCTCCTTTTCCGGGACCCTCATCCCATTCCAGCCCCAAATACCTCAGACCGTCCAATAGCCAGGTTAATGCGTCAGGATGATATCGTTTCCGGTCCGTATCTTCAATCCGTAAAATAAATTGACCTCCCTCCCGGCGGGCAAACAGATAGTTGTATAGCGCAGTTCGGGCGCCTCCCACGTGGAAATCTCCGGTGGGACTGGGGGCAAATCGGACACGGACCTGTTTTTTCATGATCTCATTCTTGATTCGAAGGAGAAAAGTTACCGCCCTTAACCGCAGCGACAAAAGGGATTCCCCCGGTCCTTTCCTTCCGAATCCTTTTGGAGGTAACTTCTGGTTCCTTTTTCAACCTATCGGGGGATCCTACCATGAAAACACGATTCCATCCGCTGACCATCCTGGTCCTTGCTGCACTGCTCCTTCCGCGATCCGTTGCCGGGCAATCCAATTTCAATCAGGGAAAAATCCTGGAGAAGATCAATAGCGGTGGTTATTCCTATTTACGGGTACAGACCGGCCAGAAAACCCTGTGGCTGGCCGCCCCCATGACCGAGATTGAGACGGGCGAACCCGTCCTCTTTTCGCCGGGGATGTTGATGGAAAATTTCACCAGCCCTTCCCTGAACCGTACTTTTCCCCAAATTTATTTCACCGGAACTGTGCTCCGCCCCGGTGAACAGAAAGCCACTGGTTTTTCCCATAATCGGTCCTCGATGAAACAGATACCGACCGAAGATATGCTTCACTCGGTAACACCCCTGGAGGATGGACTGTCCATCCGAGAATTGATAGCCCAAAAAGAGGACCTGAATGGCCAGGTAGTCACCATTCGGGGCCTGGTCACCAAATTCAATGCGTCCATCATGAACCGAAACTGGCTGCATCTCCGCGATGCCAGTACCGGACCGGATGGGAAGGACCTGGTGGTCACCACGGACGAAACCTTCGAAGTGGGTGAAACGGTAGTCCTCACCGGCGTCGTCCAGATCGACCAGGACTTTGGCTTCGGCTATTCGTATGAATTATTGCTGACCCAGGCGCACCGCCGGCCCTAATCTTCTCTTCGGAGAGGGATGATGCCGCTTTCAACCCAGGCTTTGTTGACGGTTGAAACACCGATTCGTCGCCACTCCCTGTATGGGGCCGGTAGCGGAAAGTAAGTTTGGTCAGGGGGCAGAATGCGGACCAGATTCCGTCCCAGGGTCGCATCCAGAATCGTATCCCGGCTGATATAGACCAGGTACCGATAGACCGATTGCGTATCGGCAGGAGCGCTCCAGAACAGAGACTCCTGCCCGGAAAAGTCTTTCCCGATCCACACTGAATCCGGCGGGAGCGGCGGGCGTAAATTTTTCCAGGGAAGCGGCGGTAATGCGGCGGGATGAGAAAAACGGGTATGCTCCAGGGACTGAAAATGTCCCAGGATCGAACCAGCATTGAAAAAGGACATACCCGGAAAATGCTCCCGGCGTAAATCATCGATTTCCCCCTCCGTTTCCGCCCAGGTATAATGTTCTTTCTCTGTGTTATACCGATAACTGCCGATACCGGGGACGAGATACCGGTCCAGGGTATATTCATCCCGATACTCCCGGGATCGAACCAGGAAGGGCTGGGTGGGATGGGAGCGGGGCCAATAAATCATGGGTACAATCCAATCCATTTTTTCCCATTCCGTCCACCGTCGCGGATCCTGGTACACCTTGTAATAGGCATTCCAGCGTTCCCGCCAATAGGATCCGATCGTAGCCGCCGACACGATGAGGGAAGAATCCACCTCCATGAGGGCATTGTACATTTTCGCAATAAAGTGGTTCAACTGCTCCCGTTCCCAATCGGCCCAATTTAAACGGTACGGGTTGCCCGTTTCCGAACGCCAAAGCGCCACGCTGATGGAATCGTGGGAATAGCCGGATTCCGGCGCAATTTCAGGGAATCGAACGTAATCGAAATGAATGCCGTCCACATCGTACCGGCGCACAAGATCGGTGGCAACCTGAATCAAATAATCGTGGACCTGGGGAATTCCGGGTGAAAAGGATACGTAGTGGTCCGACAGGGGCATGGGATTTCCCAACGAGTCGCATACCAGCCACTCCGGGTGGGTCAAATAGGGAGAGGGCGGATCTGTTACGGGCGGTGGTTCCGCGCCCCGCCAGGCGGGAAAGGTATTGAACCAGGCATGCAGTTCCAGCCCGTTTTGATGACAGCGCTCCAAGGCATAATCCAACGGATCCCAACCCGGATCCTGACCCAGAGTTCCGGTGAGCAGGGGTCCCCAGGGTTCCAATTCCGACCTGTAATAGGCATCCCCGCTCCCCCGGACCTGAAAAAAGACTACGTTGAAATTGGCCTGGGCCGCACTGTCGATGATCATGTCGATATAGTGTCGGATCGAATCCTGGTCATGGGTAGGGGAATAATTACAATACTCGAAGCGGGTCAACCAGAGGGCCCGAATCTCTTTGGACGGCGGTTCGGGAAGTGGTTGGATTTCAGGGGAAACCGGTGGTTTGGGCTGCACCGGTGGCTGCACCCCCCCACAACTCCAAACCAGAACGGACCCGAGGATCAGCCAGCCACGAAATTTCATCTTATTCCCCCTCCCTGGCGATTTCCTCCAGGGCATCCGTCAACCCCAGCAACACGGCCCGTGCCAGCTGGCGGAGATGTTGATCCTGCATCAGCCACATTTCATCCAGGGGGTTGGACAAAAAGGCCCCTTCCACCAGAAACACCACAAATCCGGTCTGCCGCGTCATGAAATAACTCCGGTGAACGCGACCTTCCGGCTCCAGCCCCAGCTCACGCAAATGGGGATACACCGCATTGGCAAACCGCCTTCCCTGATCATGGGTATAATAGGTACTGGTTCCTACCGCTTCCAGGGGATGGCGGATCCACCCTGTGGAATGGT
>RFIZ01000294.1 GCA_003695105.1 Fidelibacterota bacterium | reverse complement strand
ATCCCAGGGCTGCCGGAGATTTTTTCCCCTGCCCCACGGGTCCGGCGCCCATTCCTGGGAGAATATGCAGCATTTTACTCATGACTGTTGCTCCCCGGATTGGCGACCGGCCAGTTTTTCGGTAATCTGGGCGGCCCGTTCCGCCGACAAGGCCATCATGATGGTTTTTCGGGTCCGGGTTCCCATGGCCCGATAAATGGCGATGACGGTTTCATCGTCCACTTTATTCAGGATCGGTTTGATGTCGGACACCTTCATGGATTCATAGGTCTTGGCTAATTCTTTCAGACTGACTTCGTGTCTGTTCAGTGTCAAAATCTGATCATTGAGTTCATCGATTTTTTTCTGGTATCCGGCGATCACATTTTGCTGGAAGGTGATCCGCTCATTCAGACTGTCAATGACCACCGACCGTTCAAACAGGTCATTGCGTAATTCCCGGACCAGGGCTGCCAGACTATCCGCCACCGTGAGTTGGGGTGCCGGGGATTTTGGGGCATCGGCCTGCTGATCCTCAGGTGTGTCCGGAGTCTTCTTTTTTGCCGCCGGTTGCTCCTGCGCCGGTGCGTCCGGAGTGACTTTGGCCACTGGATCGGTCGGGACTTCCGCTGCTGGCGAATCCGGTTCCAGCATCATCAATACCACGAAAATCACGGCTACCAGAACCACAAAAGCTCCGACGGAGATCAGGGCGATTTTCACCGGTCCCTTCATCCTTTCACTCCCAGGCGCAGGGCAAATTCAGAATTGACCAACAGTTCTTTTTGTTTTTGTTCTTTCCGAAAGGCTTCTTTCCGGTGATCCCGGAGCAATTCCAACGCCCGTTTGTCCTGAAGTGTGGTCGTCAGGTCGTCCCGGGCCGCCTCCACAGCCTTTTCCGTCTCCTGCACGTGATTCTGTTGCACTGAAATTTTTTGATTTAAACTGTCCAGATATCCGTGACGGACCTGCAGATCAAACAGATTCAACTGGCGGCTGTCGGCGTTGGCTTCCCGGAACCGTTTCTGCTTTTCGGCCTGAAACAGCGACAACTGGGATTGTTCGTCCCGCAGCTCGGCTTGTTTGCGAGCCAGCTCCAGGGCCCGGGTTTTTTCCAGAGCCTGCTTCAGCTTCAGGACTTTATCCAAACCGAATTGAAATTGCTTCGCCATGTTATTTCAACACTTTCTCCAGGCGTTCCATGGTATCTTCCAGGGATGCGGCTTCGTTCATGTCCTGCTTCAGGAAGGCATCAATGGCGGCCTTTCGCTGGATGGCTTCATCCACCACAGGGTTACTCCCTTTGGTATAGGCGCCGATATTGATCAAATCCTCCGCTTCCCGGTACCCGGCCAATAATTCCAGAAACCGGGATGACCTCCGCAACAGATCCTGTGGAGCAATTTCCGTGCGTAGTCGGCTGACACTACCCAGCACATCGATGGCCGGGTAATGACCCCGCTGGGCGATTTTTCGGGAAAGAACGATGTGCCCGTCCAGAATAGCCCGGGCGGCATCGCTGACCGGTTCGTCCAGATCATCGCCTTCCACCAGTACGGTGTAGAGCCCGGAAATACTGCCGTTGGCATCGGTGCCGGCCCGTTCCAGCAGCCGCGGAAGCAGAGCAAACACGGAGGGTGTGTACCCTTTGGTGGTGGGAGGTTCCCCCATGGCCAGGCCGATTTCCCGCTGAGCCATGGCCACTCGTGTCAGGGAGTCCATGAGCAACAGCACATCCCGGTGCTCGGAACGAAAAGATTCGGCAATGGTCGTGGCCAGGAGAGCGCCTTTGACCCGGACCATGGGAGCCTGGTCCGACGTGGCGACGACCACGACGGAACGCTTCAACCCCTCCGGGCCCAGATCCCGCTCCAGAAAATCGCGCACTTCCCTTCCCCGTTCGCCAATCAGGGCGATGACATTCACGTCGGCGTTAGTGTATTTGGCCATCATACCCAACAGGACACTCTTCCCGACGCCGCTGCCGGCAAAAATCCCGACTCGTTGTCCCTTACCGATGGTGACCAGGCCATCGATGGCCCGTATTCCCGTGGTGAGAATGTGGCGGATTCGTTGGCGCTGAAGGGGATTGGGCGGGTGGTTATGGACGGGGGCCGTTTTCTCCGTCCGCAGAGGTCCTTTGCCGTCGATGGGATTTCCCAGTCCATCGATGACCCGTCCCAACAGTTCCGGTCCCACCGGCACGGATAAGGGCCGGGTTGATTTCCGGACCCGGCTGCCGATGGACAAGCCCACCGTTTCCTGTAACGGCATCAGAATGACATTCTCCTGATTGAAGCCACCGATTTCCGCCAGGATCCGGTTTCCCAGCGGTGTCTGTATTTCGCACAGGTCTCCGATGGACCCGGTGGTAAGACTGGCTTCCACCACCAGACCCACAATCCGGGTTACCTTACCATCCTGCCGAAAGGGCGGGATCATCTCCAGACGTTCCTGATAGGAGGTCCAGTGGGACAGGAGCGGATTCATCGGGCGCCTCCATTTTGCAGAGTTTCCCGGAAATAGGCCAGGTATTCGGAAATCAGACCCTGGTAGATTTCCGTATCCGATTCCACGATGCATTCCCCGGGTTGCAATTCGTCGTCTGCCAGAAAGATCAGTTGACTTCCTTCCGGCAATTGATCCAGTTCCGCTTTCTGGTTCTGGATCCACATCAATT
>RFIZ01000293.1 GCA_003695105.1 Fidelibacterota bacterium | reverse complement strand
TGGGAAACCATTCCATCACCGTCAGTCAACTGGCGGTGTCCGATACGCGGGTTTCCCAGCAGTATACGGATTCCAGTTCCAGTTTTACGGGATTTACCACCGATCAAACCTTTTCGATTGAAGTGGCGCATCCGACCGATACGGATAGTTCCAACCGGGTGTCCATATCCGTTACCGTATCGGCCTCGACCTTTTCCCAAACGGACGACAGTGTCCTGTCGGATATCGCCGATGCCATCAATACGGCCATGGCCAGTGCCGTCACGGCCGAAACGATCGATAGTGATGAGGTCGTTCATGCGTCGGTGGTGAATGAAGAGAGCGGAAAATCCCGGCTGGTGTTGCGGAGTGAACGGTCCGGCTATACCTATCGGATGAATTTCACCGACAGTGCCGATAGTCTGCTGGCGGCGTTGCAGGTCAATTCCGGCTCCCAGTCCACCGGAACATCCGGTGGCTATATCACGAACGTGGGGACAGGACCCACGGACAGCGGGTTGAACAGCAATTTCACCCTGGACGGTCTGGATTTCTATCGCGACAGCAACAACCTTACCGATGCCCTCACGGGTGTCACGATCAAATTGTTGGATACATTCACGACTCCCGAGACGATTACCATCTCGGCGGATACGGATGCAGTCAAAGATGAGATCCAGACGTTTATCGATGATTACAATGATGTGGTGGACTATCTGCGGGAGAAAACGCTGACCAATTCGGATACCTATGAACGGGGACCCCTGGCCGATGATTTGACCTACCGCGGAATATTGAGCCAATTGAGAAGTTATGTCGTGGATACGGTGTCCGGAGTGGGAAACAGCAGTTACAACAAACTGTACAATATCGGGATCGAAGCGGACGATACAGGAAAGTTATCGTTGAAAGATCCGGACAAACTGACGACGGCTCTGGAGGCGAATTCCACCTTTGTATCCGATATATTCAATGCATCGGACGGTATCGCCACCAATATCGTGAACTATCTGGACAATTTTACCAAAGTGGACGGCACTATCACCCAGTCCAAGGAAAATTTGGATAATCAGATGACCTATCTGGATGACCGGATTGAAGTCTGGGATACGTTATTGACGAAAAAAGAAAAGACATTGCGGGATGAATTCTCCAAATTACAGGAAGTCATGATCCAATTGGATAATCAGCAAAACCTTCTCACCAAAGTGTTTGCGTAAAGGAGGTTGTCATGGATGGCATTCAGGAAATACAACGGGTTCCCACGGCGGCGATTCAGGCCGAATCGCCCCCTCAGGTGCATTTTCCGACCGGGAAAGGATCTGACCCGGACTCGGGGAAAGCCCGGGGCAGCGAAAAGAAAGAGCAACCGGCCGTGGATGTGAACAAGATGATCAAAGCCTATAACAGTTTCGTGAAAAAAGTGGGGACCAAACTGTCCTTCACCAAAGACGAAGCCAGCGGGCGGGTGGTTATTTTGGTGCGCGATCAGGAAACGGGGGAAGTGATTCGTCAGATTCCGTCCAAGGAAATGCTGGAATTACTGGCGAAAATGAAAAACCTGGAAGGGATGTTGTTCGACCAGAAAGGCTGACCCTTGTCGCTTTACCCTCAAAAATTGACCCGGCTGTTGCTGGAAGAAAAGGAATATTTCCGTTCCATTTTGGAGGAGACGGAAGCCATCTACCAGGATCTGGATTCCGTGACGACCGATGCCCTGTTGGAATTGTTTCATAAACGGGAAAACTGGTTGAAAAAAATCAAGGTCTTGGAAGGGATCCGTACTCGTCATACCCAACGACTCACAGCCAATCAGAATGCCATCCGCAATGAAATCATCGAATTGAGCCGGGCGATCATTTCCATTGACGCCCGCCTGAAAGACATCATTCACCGAAAACAGATGGAAACCGTTCAAGAATTGAGCAAAATTGCCGATATGAAGAATAGGAGAGTTCGGAAACAGCTCTTTCCCAAATGGAAGAAAGCAAAGTATATTGATATCCAACAGGAATAAAACGTGACGCCCATTAAAGAATTATCCGGATTGAATCCCGAGCTGAAAAAGCTCGAGCAACGCCAATCCACCCGACGCATACAACCCCCGGAGTCCAAACCGGGTCAGGAAGCGGGCGCCACCAAATCGGCCGGGGGAATCCCCCAGGACAAAGTTTCCATTTCCCGGGAAGCCAAAACCCTGTACAGCCAGAAAATTTCGGCGGAAGAATATGCGCGCCTCCTGGACGGGATCAAAACGCTCACCAATGAAGAGAAAGAGAAGATTCAGGAACGAATTCGCACCGGGCGGTACAATCGGGACGATGTCTATCAAATTGTGGCCAATCGCCTGGTCCGGTCCGGTACCGTGGGTCGGTCTCCAGAAAGCCCGGCAGGCGAATCCCTGAACGAAGTGGCGGATCGGGTCCAGGGTGGGTATTACGATTCGGACGAAGTGATCGATACCATCACCGAACGGTTACTGAATTCGGGAGATCTCTAAGGTCTTTTTTTAGCTCAAAAACTGCCAATTTTTGCCAATTTTCAACATGAGTTCCATTGAACAGGAAATCCTTAGTCTGGAGGAAGCCGGCCGGTTGCTGCGGCTCCGCAAACGGACCATGTATCGTCTGCTCAAGAACGGAGCCATTCCCGGAGTTAAAATCGGGGGTCAATGGCGGATTCGCCGGGAAGACATTTTGCGGTTGTTCGTTCGAAATCAGAAATCGCATCCGGGTGGTTGAGGGATGCAAGCCCGGACCAGTAATTTCAAGAAATACGGATAGGGGATAAAAGGAAGTCTGACGTGAAACGCAGGTTTACGATTTTAGCCATCGATGATGATCCGAACATTTTGCGTCTGCTGGACAAGGCTCTGGAGGGAAGGAACATTTCCCTGCACCATGCCACGGACGGCACATCAGGCCTGGAACAGGCCCGGTCGCTGCATCCGGATTTGATCATTTCCGATGTCCGGCTGCCGGACATTGACGGTTTTGACATCTGTAAAGCCATCCGGGCGGAGAAAAGCCTGGAAACAACGAAATTTATTTTTGTATCCGCTCTGGATGCGAAAGAAAAGGCCATCCAGGGTCTGCAACTGGGGGGTGATGATTATCTGACCAAGCCCTTTGATCTGGAACAGACCCGCGCCAAGGTGGAAGCCTTACTTCGCATCAAGGCGCTGGAAGATGATCTGGTCCGCCGGAATGACGAATTACGGGCCGCCAATGAAGAATTGATGCACACCAAAACCATGCTGGAATCGGCGCGGCAGGCGGCGGAAAACGAAAAACAGCGGCTGAACAACACCCTGAAGGAAATTTCTTTCCTCATGGAAGAATTGGAGCAATCCCACAAACAGCAGGTCGAACTCAACCAGACGCTGGAAAAGAATTCCAATGATCTGGTGAATTTGCTGGCCACGATCGTCGAATTGCGGAATCCGATGAATAAACAACACGCTCAGGAAGTTTCCAAAATGGCGGTATACATCTCCACCATTCTGGACCTGGACAGTACCCTGGTGAAGGATATTCGCAATGCGGCCTTGTTGCACGAAATCGGGAAAGTAGGGGTGCCGGATGAAATCATCCGGAAGAAGCCGGAGGAGTGGACCCCCCAGGAAAAGGACATTATCAGTCAGCATCCCCTGGTAGGGGAAACCCTGGTGAAGGGCTATTCGGGGCTGGACAAGGTCGCCACGATCATTCGTCATCTGAACGAAAATATGGACGGCAGCGGGGATCCGGACCACCTGGCGGGAGATCAAATCCCCATCGGTTCCCGGATCATTCGGGTCTGCGCCGATTTCGATGATCGCACCTATGACGCCACCGATCCGGCGGAATTCTGGGCCGTGTACAATGATATGCTGTCCCATTCCGAAACTCTCTATGACGAACAAATCCTCAAGGCGCTGAAAGAATATGTCAAAACCATCGCCGAACGCCGGAAAGCGCGGAAGACCAAGAAGGTCATCGTGACCGAATTGGAACCGGGTATGATCCTGGCCAACGATTTGTTTACCGATACCGGATTGAAACTGATGCCGGAAGGAACGGTCTTGACGGAATCCAACATTAAAACCATCATGAATTACAACAAAACGGACTCCCTGAAGGGGGGAATCACGATTCAGGTCTGACTATGGATATTGCTACAATCCTCGGAATTCTATCGGGTGTGGGTCTGGTCATTTGGTCCATCACACAGAACAGTGGTCTGGATATCTTTATCAACATTCCTTCGGCAGCCATTGTGGTGGGAGGGACGTTTGCGGCCACATTCGTGGCCTATCCCATGACGGATGTGCTGAAGGTGTTCGGAATGGTGCAGAAAATTTTCCTGTTCAAGGCGCCCGACCCCAAAAAATTGATTGCCACCATGGTGCAGCTGGCCGAACTGGCCAAACGGGAGGGGATCCTGGCCATTGAGAAAGAAATCAAGACGATCAAGGATGATTTCGTGAAAAAAGGGCTGGAAATGATCGTGGACGGTGTGGATGAACGCACCATTGACAATCTCATGCAGATTGAAATCGTAAATACGGTCCAGCGTCATAAGGTCGGCTGGGAAATATTCGGCGAAATGGGGAAATACGCCCCGGCCTTCGGCATGGTGGGTACCCTGATCGGACTGGTACAGATGCTGGCGAATTTAAACGACCCCAGCTCCATCGGACCCAAGATGGCGGTGGCCCTGATTACGACCTTTTATGGTTCCATTACGGCCAATCTGTTTTTCGTTCCCATGTCGGTGAAACTGAAACGACGGAGCCACCAGGAATCGGTCATCATGAATCTGGTCATCGAAGCCCTGAAATCGATCCGCCAGGGTGAAAACCCCCGCCTCATGGAAAGCAAATTGAAAAAATTCCTCTCCAAAGAAGAGGAAAAGAAACTGGAGAAAAGCAGCGGGAAAAAGGCCGCTCCCAAGAAAAAATAGCGAATGTCACCCTTCAATATCCAGGATCAGGACGACGACGCCGGCGGCGGTGAGGGCTGGTTAGCCACCTACGGGGACATGATGACCCTGCTGCTGTGCTTCTTCGTGCTCATGTTTGCCATGAGTGAAACGAAGATGGATGATTTCGCCGAATTAATCGCCTCGTTGAAAAGCGCCATCGGAAAACAGAATGTCCCGGAAGCCGGCACCCGGGAAGGATTATCGATGCTCAGTCAGGAGGCCGAAGCCAAACCCAACGCCGTGGATGAACTGGGAGGCATGGTAGCGGCGGAGATGGACAGCATCGAATCCAAGGTGGAAGAATTCGTGATGAAAAACAAACTGGGCGGCCAGGTCAAGGTCAAGGAGGATGGCCGGGGAGCCATCATTACCATATCGGACGTGATTCTCTTCCCTCCGGGGGAGGCTGACTTCGTAACCCAGGGGGAGGAGGTCCTGGCCAAGGTAACAGAACTCTTGAAACAATTCCCGTATCATATTAAAATAGAGGGACATACCGATAATGTCCCCATCCACACAGAAGAATTTCCCTCCAATTGGGAGCTGTCGGCCAACCGGGCCTCCAAAATCGTTCGGTATTTAATCGAACATGGGATTGATCCGAAGCAACTGTCCTGTGAGGGCTTCGCCGAATACCGGCCCGTGGCTTCCAATGATACGGAAGAAGGCCGGGCGAAAAACCGACGGGTGGAAATCGTCTATGAACGGGGCGAAATCGAACGGGTCGTGAAAGATCTGATGGATAAAGGAGCGGTGGCGCCTGGTCAGGCACCCAATGCCTCCGGATCAAACGCCCCGGCCGCCAGCCAGAATTAATCGAATTCGGACTGCTTCAAATCGATAATGGTGGGTCCTCCGGGGGTATATTCGGAAGAAGTAGATTTGATGATGGTGCTCATCTGATGGGTTACGTTTCGGATTCGTTCCGCCGCCTCGATGATTTTTTGCAATGCCTTCCGGGTCCATTCGTCCAGGTCGGGATTTTTCACCAGGAGCAGCTCCACATTCATGAATATGGCCTGTAAGGGGTTATTGATTTCATGATTGGCGGTGATGGCTGTTTCCCGAATGGATTCGATCTTTTGCAGTTCGGTTAACTCCTGTTGCAGGTGAACCAGTCGCAGCCCGGTCTGAACCCGGGCAATCAATTCCTGGGGTTTGGGCGGTTTGGTGATATAATCATCGGCTCCGCTTCGGAGACTGGTCACCAGATCTTCCGTCTGGTCCCGGGAGGTCAACATGATGAAATAAATGGTTTTCAGTTTGTCATGAGCTTTGATCTTTTGGCACAATTCTTCGCCGTTCAGCCCCGGCATCATCCAGTCCGAAATAATCAGTTGGGGAGCTTCCAGACTCGCCAGCTGATAGGCTTCATTGCCGTCCCGGGCAACAATGATCTCCGCCTCCAGTTCGGACAGGAATTTTTTCAGCAGGGGAATGAAACCCGGGTCGTCTTCCGCAATCAATATTTTGGGAGCATCCATAGTGGTTCGCGTATCTGTTCGACGGGAAAGTTACAACGGATCAGAAAAACCAAATAGGATTCAATGATGGGAGTGGCCGGAAAAATTTTCCCATTCTTGGCTTTTTCAGGTTATTTTCACCTCCCGGTTTTTTCGGCTGCAGCTCCTGAAGACCGACGAAACAACACAGAATGACTGGCGATCATGGCACACATATTGCTTCTCTGCCTCCGGCATGCCGTCCCGAATAGGAAATTGGGGACGTAAATCCGGATCATGATCAGAAAGGAAGATCTACGTGAAATTCGACTTTGACATTGAAAAGCCGCTGAGCCATCCCAAACGGGATCAATTCATGGAAAAGATTGAATCGATGGTGGGACTACCGACATTACCGATCATCGCTTCTCAGCTTCAGCAGGTCTTACGGGATAATAATCTGTCCATCGGCCAGATGATTCCCATCATTTCCAAAGATCCCTCCCTGGCGATGAAAATTCTCAAGACGGCGAATTCCGCCTATTATGGCCTGAAATTCAAGGTAGAGTCGCTTCGACAGGCCATTGTCATCATCGGGATGCAGGAACTGACGGTTCTGGCACTGGTCTTTTCGGTGGCGAAAACCATCGACCGGGATCAATTCAGTCCCATCAGTTGGAAGCGGTTCTGGGAACACAGTGCGGCCACCGCCCACATCGCCGACCAGTTGAACAAGAAATACCGGCTGGGATTTCCCAACAGCGCCTTTTCAATTGGTTTGTTACATGATATCGGCAAACTCATTTTGTATTTATTGGACGGTGATCTGTACGAGGAAGCCATCAAACTGGCCCAAAGTTCCAGTTATTCGTCCGTCGATGCGGAAAATGAACTCTTCGGCCTGAGTCATATCGAGGCCGGGCAATTGATCATGGAAAAATGGAATCTCCCCGACACCCTGCAATTTGGCGCTGCCTGTCACCATCATCCCCAGATCGCTCCGGAAGAAGAGTACAAACGGCTCGCCGCCCTGATTCAGACGGCCGATCTCCTCAGCAATGCCAAAGGACTGAATTTTGGTACGTCGCCGCTCTCCACTTTGCCGGAAAACGTGGACGGTTGGCAGTTGCTGCAAGTTCACTACCCCGAATTGTCCGCCACGTCCATTGATGTGGTTCTGGCCGATCTGGACGATCAGATGGAAGAAATCAAGAAAACGATTAGTTTAATTGAAACCTGAAAGGGCGCGGATGTCTGTTTTCACACCGGACGATTATCGCCAACGAATTCAGGAGCTGGACGGACTGCCTTCCCTGCCGTCGGTTGCGGCGGAAATCCTGGCTCTGCGGCGAGAAGATAAATTATCCATCAATCAAATGCTGCCCACGATTGAAAAGGATCCGCCGCTGGCGATGAAAATCCTGAAAATGGCGAATTCAGCCTTCTATGCCCGGCGGTATAAAGTGGACAATTTGAAACAGGCCATCGTCACAATCGGCCTGAATGACCTGACCTACCTGGTCCTGAGTTTTTCCATCATCAAATCTTTTGTCATCGAGGGAGATGAGACCTACTGGATCAATTGGAGTGATTTCTGGCGGCATTCCGTCGCCTCCGCACACGTGGCCCAGTACCTGGCCCGGAACTGGCGGTTACCCCTGCATTCCAATCCCTATGCCATGGGATTGTTACACGATGTGGGAAAACTGGTGCTGTTCCGCCTCGATCAGGGACGCTTCATGAAGACCCTGTCCGATATCCGGGAACAGAAACTCAGCTCCATTGAAGCCGAGCGCAACCATTTTGGGATCACCCACCAGGAAGCCGGACTGTGGTTGTCGGAAAAATGGATGATGCCCGAATCCATTCAACAGGCAATGGGATTCCACCATCAGCCGGTGGCCTGCACCGCCGAAGGTGTTAGGGATCTGGTGGCCCTCATCCAAATCACGGATGCGGTCTGCAATGAATACCAGCCCAACCTGGTCGATTTGGCTCTTGACGGCGCCATGGAAGATCTCCAGGGCTGGCAAATTCTCCAGCCGGAGCTGGAAAACCCCGATCAAACCAGTATGGAGGAAGTCTGGGGCATGGTGGTCGGGGAATTACCCCAGATCGATTCAGTGCTGGCGTTGGTGAAAGGGGAGTGAGATGGGTACCGAAGACAACTTTGTTCCCTTGACCGAAACCCGGACGTCCGAACCCCGGAAAATTCCCTGTGCCCGGGGAAAAGTATTGAAAAAAGAGGCGGTTCAGGTGCGGGAGCCCCTGAAAATCAAACCCCGGACGGTCCATCTGGATCATCCCTCCGCCGAAATGATTGAACCCATCATCGAAGAGGGAGTGGTGGTCGGATTGTATTTCACCTGTGTATGCGGGCGTACCAGCGAAATCCGGTTCGAATTGGATCGATCGGGAACCTGAGCGGGATGTGAGAATGGTCGAGGCCAAACTCAGTGAAGACGGACGGGTGGGTCTGTTGACCATTGACGCTCCTCCGGAACAGTATCCTTCCCTCCAGGAAATCCAGAGTGCGTTGCCCCTGCAACAGTGGAAGCTCCCGGTGGACACCTCTCTGCTTGAAAAACTGGTCAATTCCCATCAACCGGCCAAAGATCTGATCATCACCCGCATCGATTTCGGTGCCGACTATTTCGTCTGGTACATCGATCAACCCTTTGCGTTGGTTCCGGAGCCGGATGAAGACGGCCGGATCGATTTCAAACGGTTTCATGATTTTCAGGAAGTCCAGGCCGGGCAAAAGTTACTCTCCGTCCTCCCCCCGGAAGATATTCAGGATCTGGGAGAGCAAACCCGCACAATTTTGCATTACCTGTCCGGACGCAATACCACCGTGGCGGAGGATGGACTCACCCTGTATGCGGCTGCAGACGGCTATGTCTTTATCCGGCAAAACCAGATTCTGGTAGATAACATTTACTATGTGGACGGGGATGTGGATTATAAAACCGGCAATATCAAATTCGACGGCGTCATCATCGTGGAAGGGGATGTCCGGTCCGGATTCCGCATTGACGCATCCGACAGTATCGTCGTGCACGGACTGGTGGAGGCGGCGTCGCTTTACTCCAAATCCGGTGATATCCAGATTCAGCACGGTATCATGGGAAAAGACCGGGCCAAAATCCTTGCCGGGGGGAATATACAATGCGCCTTTCTCCAAAATGCCGAAATGAGCGCCCGGGGAGATATTACCATCGGCCGGTATGCCATCAATTCCCGGATCCAGGCCGGTGGCAAGATATTCGTCAACACCCAGGAAGGTTTGATCCGGGGTGGGAAAGTGCTGGCGGAAGAAGGGCTCTATGCCAAAACCGTAGGCAATGACCGGGGGACCGAAACGGAAATCGGATTGACCGGCTTCGTCCACGGTTCCCTCGATACCCGGCGCAAATCACTGGTCGCCGAAAAAGAGGAGCATCTGCGGCGGTTGAAATCGCTGGAAAAACAGGTGGAATTCTTCGACTTATTGCAAAACCGGCTGCAAACCCTGACCGACCAGAAACTGCAGGAAAAACGCCAGGTCAATGCGGAAATTCAATCCCTGCAACAAAAGATCACCACCATCGACCGGGATCTTTCCGCCCTGGATTCGAAAGGGCAGTCCATGTACCAGAAAAAATCGATCTGCATCGAAGGAACGATATACAGCGGTGTCACGATATCCATGGGAACGGTACGGGAGTACATCGGCAGCCCGTTGAGTGGAGTCCGGTTTTATCGGGCCGGAAATGAAATTGCAATGGAAACCCTGGAAACAGCATGAGTGAAACACCAATTCGGGTCTGTGTGGTGGACGATGAGACTCCCATCGTGGAATTATTGTCCACATTCTTCGAGGAAAAAGGGTATGCCGTCTCCGGGTTCACCAACCCCGGCGAAGCCCGCTCCTTTCTGGAACGGGAACAGGTGGATGTGGTTTTTACCGATTTGAAGATGCCGGAGGTGACCGGGTTGGATATCGTCGATACGGTCAATCTGCATCAACAGGACGCCCTGGTGGTCATTTTCACCGGCTATGCTTCCATCGATTCTGCCATCCGGGCCCTGCAACAAGGCGTTTACGACTACATTCGCAAACCGTTCAAACTGGAAGAAATCCAGGCCGTTTTGAATCGGGCGGTGGAAAAGCTCCTCCTGCGTCGGGAAAATCTCCGCTTGCATAAAGAAAACGAGCGCATGCTGGCGGACCTGACCATGCTGTATGACATTTCGTCCATTATGTATCAGGTGCTGGATCTGGACGTCATCGGCGATATGATTCTGGACACGCTGACGGAAGGCATCCATGTGACCGGTGTGGGCCTGTATTTGGATCCGGAAGGCAGTCGTTCCTTCCGCCACGTGAAAAGCCGTTCACTCCCTGAGCGGCTGACAGAGACGACCCTGACGCCGGGAACATTGGTCAACGGGACGAAAGTGCCGCAAAACCAGGTGCACATTCTGCCCATAGAGGACCGGCGGCTGGAGGTGAACGGATCTCCGGTAGATTTTCCCGCCGAGAGCCGCTATTGGATTTCCGTGCCGATTCAATTCCAGAACCAGACCCGGGGGCTGCTCATTCTGGTGGATTCCCGCCCGAATCTGACAGCGACAGCCTCCCAGGTCAAACTGTACCAGGTGGTGGCCACGCAGATTGCTCCGGTTCTGGCCCGGGACTCCCAGGCGCAGCCGATCCGAAACGGGGCCGATCGCTCCTGGGCGTGGGATGACCAGTCACTAATCAATACACTGCTGGACGATGCTTCCGGTCTGAATGCCGCCTATATTTTATTGCAAGTCCACAATCCCGCCGGTTGGGATCAGATCCCGGCGAAGGAACTGGACACATGTGAAGCGCTCCTGCAGGAAGCCTTTGCTGCGTTTCCCGTCGAAAAAACCCGGTTTTTCAATTATATCCTGGCAGCGGTGGTCGGAGTCAACACGGTCGAGGCCGAACTCAAGCTCACTGAATTGAAGGCGAAATTTGATCAGGTCTACAATGGCACCACCTCACTCCTGCGATGCGGGCTGTCCGCCTATCCCCGGGACGGAGAAACGGCGTCTCAACTGTTGAATCATCTTTTGTTCAGCACCTACAAGGAATTCCCCGGCCAGCCTGAGGAGGGACCGGCAGAGTCTTGAAACCGACGGCAAGCACTTCGATTGGATTCGTGATCGGAGAGAATTCTCTGATCCAGGAAGTCGTCAGGGAATTAACCTTCCTGGAAGCCGGGATCGTGACCACCTCCAGCTGGGAAGCCCTGAACTCCATCGCCCAGGCGAGTGCTTTTTCCCAGATCTATTTAGACTACGCCGTACTGAAAAATTGCCACGCTGTTTGTGAAGACATCCGCCGTACGTTGCCCGGCACCGGGATCGTCATCCTGGCGGAATATCAAAATCTGAATGATCTGTTTTCTGCCTCTGACTGGAATTTCGATCGCTTTCTTCTGAAACCAGTCGGAGTCCGTCAGCTGTTATATACCATCCAGACCCTGAGTGCGGAACTGGAGGCCCGCCGGAAACTGCGGGAAGCGGGAAAAGAACTGCAATTTGCCCGGGAACGCCTGGAGGAAGTCGTGCGCCTGGTGGATCAGAAATATCCCGGCGGTCTGGAAGCCCTGTCGGCATCCAATGAGAAAACGGTTCCCGAGATTCCCCGGCAGCGAGCGGAAAAACACTATTCTCAGGTTCAGAACAAAACGGCGACGGAAGATCGTCATTAGGGAAACGCAATCCAAAGGAATTGGAGTCAGGATATGAGCAAGCGTTTGTTAATCGTGGATGATGACAACAGCATGCGGTCCATCTTGCAGGAAGCATTGGAAAATGATCATTACGACGTGTCTACGGCCAAAGACGGGGAGATGGCGCTGCGGATGATCGACAAATACTCCTTTGATCTGGTGATCACCGATCTCAAGATGCCGGGGATCAACGGTCTGGAATTGATGCAGCAGGTCCGGAAGCACCACCCCGATCTGGGGTTCATATTTATTACGGCTTACGGAACCGTAGAAGCGGCAGTGTCGGCCATGCATGAGGGCGCCTTCGATTTTATCACCAAACCCTTTAGTATTTCCCAGATCGAAGCCCGGGTCGAACGGTATTTCAGTGTAGCGGAACTTCGGACGGAGAACCGGCAATTGAAGGAAAAATTGTCCCTGGATCAGCGCTTTAAAAAACTGGTGGGCACCAGCTCCGCTTTTCAGAAGATTCTGCACCAGATTGATATTGTTTCCAAGAGCGACGTACCGGTGTTGATCCAGGGAGAGAGCGGAACCGGTAAAGAACTCATCGCCAGCGCTATTCATGAAAACAGCGACCGGAAAGCGAACAAATATTTGAAAGTGAATTGTTCGGCGATTCCGGATACGTTGTTTGAAAGTACCCTCTTTGGCCATGAAAAGGGTGCCTTTACCAACGCCCATAAAGCCCATACGGGACTGTTCGAAGAAGCCAGCGGGGGGACCCTGCTCCTGGACGAAGTGAGTGAAATGCCGGCGGTGCTGCAGGCTAAATTGTTGCGTGTTTTACAGGAAGGGACAATCACCCGGGTCGGGTCCAATAAAGAGATCACCATCGACACCCGGGTCATTGCCACCACCAACCGCGATATCAATCAAATTGTGCATGAGGGCAAATTCCGATCGGATCTCTATTTTCGTCTCAATGTCTTTCCGATTGAAATCCCGGCCCTGAGGTACCGGAAAGAGGATATTCCCGTGCTGGTGGAACATTTTTTAAACAACTTCCGCACCAAATATAATTTGCAGGAGAAACAGGTGGACCCGGCGGTGATGAAATTGTTCCAGGATTACCACTGGCCGGGCAATGTCCGGCAGCTGGAAAATATATTGGAACGGGCGATCTTGTATTCCATGCAATCCCGGGACATTTTACCGGAACACATTTCCTTTGAAGCGGAACGGGATCGGGGCAGCCAGGAGCTGCTGTCGGATGAAATCATGTCCATTCCCGAAATGGAAAAACGATTGATCCTGAAAACGCTGAAAAAGACCCGGAACAACCGCACGGAAGCCGCCCGCCTCCTGGGGGTAAGCACCCGCACCTTGCGGAATAAACTCCACCAGTACGAGGAAGAAATGGGCGCGCCCATCGAAATTTCCGATTCCTGAAACCGGTTCTGCTCTTCAACGGACGCTTCCTTCCCGGGCGGGGAAATAATTTCCCCGTTCTTTTTTATTAGGACCGGTCGCCACGCGTGAATCCATCATCAAATCAAATAAGTGATATTTGTAACTGTTGTAATAACTGGAGTTATACATAGCATCCTGCTTGTGGATTCCGGAAAGGGTAGATCCCCGGGAAAACTGGCACAAAAATTGTTGATGGTTGGGCGGTATGAAAGTGAATTGGTTCAATACACCCGCTGCTCAGGTCTTCAAGGAAGCCCTGAGTCTCTACCGGCGTCAGTTCCAGGCCATTTCGGAAAATATCGCCAATGTCAACAATCCCGATTATGTCCGGAAACCCACCGATTTTTCGTCCACTCTGGAAGCGGCTCAGCAGGGGAGTCGCATCCGTACTTCGTCGGAGAAACATATCCAGTCTCCCCATTTTTACGACCCGGCCACCGTTACGACTGGAGACCAGACCGAAAAACACGTGGATTTGACACAGGAAATGACCGCCCTGGCGGAAAACCAGGTGAAATATGAATTTGCCACCCGGTACCTGAATCGGTTTTATTCGGGTCTGAGTCAGGCCATTACCGGAAGGACGAAGTAACCATGAAATTGGATGGAATCCTGGCCAGTATGCGCACCACCTTCACGGGGTTATCGGCCCAGATGAAACGGCTGAATGTTATTTCCGAAAACATCGCCAATGCCAACAAGGTGGCGGGTCCGGACGAACAGGTCTATGCCCGAAAACAGGTGATGGAATCCAATCGGGACGCTCGCACCGGACTTTCCTTCCGGGACCATATGAATTTGTCCCTGCGTCGTTCCCACCGAAACCACATCCGCCATGGAGAACAGGCGCGGAATGTATCGGTGGGACAAAAAGGGCCGGCCGGTTTTGAAGTAGTGGAAAAGCCGGCGGAGAAAAAGATTTATGATCCCACCAATCCCAAAGCCGACGCGGAGGGATATATTCGGCTGCCGGATATCAACGTGGTGGAGGAGATGGTGGAAATGATCTCCGCCAGCCGGGGATTCGAAGCCAATGTCAACGTGCTGAATGCCGCCAAGCAAATGGCGAAAAAAGCGATGGAAATTTGAGATGAACACGATTGATTCCGCTTATTCGTCCCCGATCGTCAATGCAACTATCCGGGGTACCCAGCCGGCGGCGGATACCCAGGATGTGCGCTGGGCTCCCGGGG
>RFIZ01000292.1 GCA_003695105.1 Fidelibacterota bacterium | reverse complement strand
TTCATACCCAGCACTTCCTCCGTCAAAGGGGCAATATTTTTTAAATTGGCACCGCCACCGGTCAACACCACGCCGTAGGTCAATTTTTCCGCTTTGTCGGCCCGCTGAATTTCCCGGAATACCATGTGCAATAATTCTTCTACCCGGGCCTGCACATAACGGGACAACTCATGTTCCGAGATGGAGCGGGGGATCGAACCCGGGTCACCGGGAAGATCGAAGGTGAGTTTGGGAGAAGACATGGAGGCTTTGGCGGAGGCGTATTTCCGTTTGATATTTTCTGCGTCTCCGACCCCGATCTGTAACATGACGGCAATATCATTGGTGATGAGATCCGCCCCATAGGGTACCACGCCGGTATGACGAACGCCCCCGTCGGCATACACCGTCACGTCGCAGGTTCCGGCCCCGATATCCACCAGGGCCACCCCCAGGGTTTTTTCATCTTTGGTCAGGGTGGTGAGAGCGGAGGCCAACCCCTGAAATACAATTCCATCCACCGTGAGACCCAGATCTTCGGCGCAGCGCGTCAGATTGGCCGCGGCGGAATGGGCGACTGTCACCAGATGAACCCGGGCTTCCAGTCTCCGGCCGGTCATGCCCAGGGGATTTTCAATCCCGCGGAGGGTGTCGAGGATGTATTCCTGGGGGAGGATGTGCAAGATATCCCGTTCAGCCGGAATTTGAATCGCTTTGGCGAATTCGATCGCCTTGTCAATATCTTCCTGGTTGATGGGACGATCCTGTTCCCGGGTGGGATCGATCGAATTCAGGGGAATCGCCCCCTGGGTGTTGATGCCCCGGATGTGGTCCCCGGAGATCCCCAGACAGACCTGGTCCACTTTGACACCGGCCATGGTTTCGGCTTCGCTGATGGCCTTTTCCATTTCCTCCAGTACCGTGTCCCGGTTGATCAGGGTGCCGTTTTTCATGGAGGTGGATTCACTCAAGCCGATGCCCAGTAATTTCAGCGTGGCCTGGTCTTCGTTGACCTGAGCAATGGAACAACAGATTTTTGATGTCCCTACGTCGATCCCGGCCAATATTCCGTTGTCGTTTCCAAAATTCATCGCCATGTTTACATCCATTCCTTTGCTACGATTTGTTTGGCAAAGCGTAAATCCAACGATTGAAAAGAACTGAGGGAAACGCCGGTGGGCAGAGCCCTCCGGAATTCCCGCAGGGAGATGATTTTTCTCCGAAAATCTTCCGCACCCAGGAAAATCCGCGTGGGATGTTCGGTGAGAATCATTTCCACTTCATCCCGGGGGTTGAACCGAATACCGGATAATTCCCGGTATAATCGAGGAAACTCGTTTTGAACGGTTGCCAGGAGATGCACGGCATCCAGGACCTTCACCGACAGGGTTTGTTCGCCAATGGGGTATAGTTCGGGGGCTGTATTCATGTTGGACAACATGGGCACCCGGGTGAGAAGTTTCGGATCCGTCATGGGAAGAATGACACCTTCCTCATCAATGAGAAGGATGGGATGGGTATTCAACGCAGCCAGGGGGCGTCGTTCCACCAATTCCAGCTTGATCACATCCGGAAAAACATGACTTACGCGGGCGCCTTTGACGTAGGGATCTCTCTCCAGGGAATCCAACAGCGGCGGGAGATCTACCTGATAGGTGGCCAAGGCGGAATCCGGCTCGAAAAAAGCGCGATAAAATCCCTCCGGACGCAACTCGGCTCCCAGCACCCAGATTTGGTCCAGTTTCCAGGATGGAGAGGAGGTTCCCCAATGCCAGGAAAGGGGTACCAGGGCGGCCAGCAACAGGAAAAAAGTGCCGCTAACGTAGCCGCTGGGTTGAATCCAGACCCGGGGGTGGATTTTTCTGGCCATTAGTGGGTATCATCCTCCAGTTGATCGTAATACGCCTGACTGGTTCGCCAAATGGTACCGGCTCCCAGCGTAATCACCATATCTCCGGATTGGGTCACTTCGTTTAACAGGGGAATGATCCGGTCCAGATCCGGTTCGTAATACACCTGACGATGTCCCAATTCCCGGGCTGCATCCGCAACCAGTTCTCCGGTGATCCCCGGAATAGGATCTTCCCGGGCCGGGTACACGTCGGTGATAATCAGCACATCTGAGGCCAGAAAATGACGGGCGAATTCGCGGTAAAAATCGCGGGTGCGGCTGAATAAATGGGGTTGAAAGACGGCCACGATGCGGCGATCCCAGCCGGTGCGCGCTGCCTTCAGGGTCGCTTTGACTTCCGTGGGGTGATGGGCATAATCGTCGACAACCATGATCCCCTGACGGATGCCTTTGATGTCGAAACGGCGGCGGACGCCGGTATAGGCTTCCAATCCCTTCCGGATCAAATCCTCCGACAAACCCATTTCCAGTCCCACCGCCACCGCCGCCAGGGCATTGCTCACATTATGAATTCCCGGAACCTGGAGAGTGATGGTGCCCAGCACCTGTCCCCGGGAGCGTACGGTAAATGAGGTACGGGTTTCCCGGAAGGACATCTCTTCGGCCTGCACATCGGCCTGGTTGGAGAAACCATAGGTGATCACCGGTCGTTTGATGCCCGAAATAATTTCCTGGACACCGGGACTGTCCAGGCAGACCACGACGGCGCCGTAGAAGGGAACCGAATTGCAAAACTGGAGGAAAGCATTCTGGTAATCTTCCAGGTTCTCATAGCAATCAGTATGTTCCATTTCGATATTGGTGACGACGGCCAGAGTAGGACGAAGCATGAGGAAGGAACGGTCGTATTCATCGGCTTCTACCACGATGATTTCACCGGAACCGAGTTGGGTATTGGATTTCAGAGTATGAACCAGTCCCCCCACCACCAGGGTGGGATCCTGACCGGCTACCGTAAGCAGGGTGCCGATCATGGAGGAAGTACTGGTTTTTCCGTGGGTTCCGCCGACGGCAATCGATGTCTCTTTTACGGCGATCAGTTCACCCAGCATTTCGGCCCGGCGAATGATCGGAATACCCTTCAGGCGGGCCGCCTGGATTTCCGGATTCGACTCCCGGACGGCACTGGAATACACCAGTACATCCGAATCATCCAGATTGTCGGCGGCGTGTCCGATAAAAATTTCCGCTCCCAGCGAAGCCAGGCGATCCGTTATTTCCGAATTTTGTAGATCGGAACCGGAGATTTCGAAGCCCAGATTCAGCAACAATTCGGCAATGCCGCTCATCCCGATTCCGCCAATTCCCACGAAATGAACCTTTTTTACTGAACGAAACATGTTGCCTCACAAATGTCTAAGATGTGTTGAACGATATCCCGGGTTGCTTCAGGCCGGGCCAATTCCCGCGCTTTGGTGCCCATCGCTTTTAGCCGGTCCCGATCCATGATCAGGGTTAGAATGGTTTCAAACAAATAATCCGGGGTCAATTCCGCTTCGTGCACCAGGACGGCAGCGCCGTTATCGACCAGGGCGAGAGC
>RFIZ01000291.1 GCA_003695105.1 Fidelibacterota bacterium | reverse complement strand
CCTCCTGAGGGGACGGGCCCCGATGTGGCGGCAATCCTCGCCGAAATTGACCGGGCTGTGTCGGCAGTCAAACCGTATGCCAACACCCTCCGCAGGGAATGGACTCCGGAGGTGGATCCGGCGCTGATCGACCGAAAACTGCGCCTCCGGGCCAAGGTCGACGCCAGCCTGGACCAGGATACGGACTGGATGCTGGTTCCCGGCTGTTCCGGCCTCGGTTGCAGCGTGTGTGGTCCGGCCGGAATCCTGATTGTTCCGCTGGCGGCCTTCTGGGGGTATACGGATGACGTCTATGTCCCGGACCATCGGCTCGACACGATCCGGGAATTGCCGGATGCGGAACGGGCGCAATACGTGGCTGCCTATAAACATGCCGTCCGCCAGGATCGTCTGAAACGGGCCATGATCAGTTCGCTGACGGGGATTCTCATCGGTTCCCTGGTCAAACAGTTATTGTAATCGATTTTCCCACCGGGTAGCCCCCGGCCCGCTTTCACGATATTTTTCCGATTTCCGCCCCTGTTTCCCTATCAGAAACAGTCGTAAATTTCATCGACAGGGGTGCTGTTCCAAAACGGCTGAGATCATACCCTTGGAACCTGTTTGGATAATGCCAGCGAAGGGAGTCTGACATGCAAAAACTCATCTTATCGCTCACGCTTGCCTCTTTGCTCCTGGGGCAATCTCTCCATGTAACCGGCACCGTGTACCACGCAGACACGGGGGAGCCTCTGGCCGGTGTCAATCTGATCTGGGGGAAGTCCGGTACCGCTACAGATGAAGACGGCCGCTTTGCGTTAGACGGTGACCGGCAGGATTCACTGATCGTACGGTACATTGGATTCGCCCCTCAGCGCCTGGTGGTTACCCGGGACAACCTGGAAATTCGTCTGCAGCCGGTGGTGCTGGAGGCTCCTCCCATCACCGTGTCTGCCAGCCGGGCCGTGGCCGGAGTGTCACCGGTAGCCTGGTCGCGACTGGATGCCAGAGAAATCGCGGTCCGGTATACGGCGGAAGACGTTCCCATGATTCTGAACCGGGAACCGGGAGTGCACGCTTATTCTGAAAGCGGCAACGGTACCGGGTATTCCTATGTCTCTATCCGCGGTTTCGATCAGTCACGCATCTCGGTGATGCTGGATAACGTTCCTCTCAATGATAATGAAAGCCATCAGGTGTATTGGGTGGACCACGGTGACATCCTGTTTCAGGCGGAGGATGTCCAAATCCAACGCGGTCTCGGCCTGAACACCGTGGGTGTTCCCTCTTTCGGCGGGTCCATCAATGTCCTCACCAAAGTGGACCGTCGGGAACGGTTTCAACTGAACCTGGGGACCGGATCGTACGCGACCCATAAACTGCGGGCGGCCTGGTCCTCCGGGGAACGCTGGGGACGGAACCGCCTGGCCCTGCGGTTCAGCCAGGTGGAATCAGAGGGATACCGTGATTACCACGACAGCTATCAACGATCCGGCTTTCTGGGTTACGATCGAAAGGGGGATCGTTGGGAACACCGGTTTCGGGTCGTCCTCGGTAAAGAAATCACTCATCTGTCCTGGGATGGGATTCCCGCCGGTGACATTCAGGATCGACAGGCCCGTCGGGAGGGATATCGGGCCTATACGGATAATTTTCTGCAACAGATCTATTCCTGGAACGCCCGATGGTCGGTGACTCCCCATCTGCAATTCCGGAATACCCTTTATGCCGTGAAAGGGGCGGGATATTATCGGGTGCGCAAAACGAATCAGGATTATTTTTCCTACAATTTGGACATCCGGGATCTCTACCCCGACTCCGTGGAACAATCTCTGGTAACGGACCTGACCCGGCGGAAATGGATCGTCAACCATTACGAAGGGGTGATTCCCACCCTCACTTGGCAACGATCCCGCATCCGGTTGGATGGAGGGTTTGAATGGCGGACGTACCGGGGCAATCATTACGGTGAGGTCACGGATTTCAGTGCGGATTCCGTCACCTCCTGGGTGGGTGACACCTGGTATCGCTATTATCATTACGACGGGAATAAGAATATCATCACCGGATTTCTTCAAGTAGCACTTCAACCGGTGGACAGATTCTGGTTGACCCTGAGCGGCCAAAGCCAGTTCATCCATTGGGAGCTGAACCAGGAACGCATCGGACATGCCCGGGGGTATGGCCTGAGCACCGACTGGCGGTTTTTCAATCCCCGTCTGGGCGCTTCCTACCGCCTGAATGATACATTTCGACTCTTTGCCAATGTCGGCGCGGTCCGGAAAGAACCAGCCGACAGTCAAATCATTGAAGCCGACGATGTGTTCGGCACTCCCCATGATCAGGTGGCTCCGGAACAAATTCAGGGGTACGAAGGCGGAGGGGAAACGTCTTGGGGTCCGCTCCGGTTCACGGCCAATGTCTACCGGATCGATTTCAGTAACGAACAGTTGAAAAAAATCGATATCAATCAGGAAGGCGAATACGACTATACCACGGCCCCGGCCACGATTCACCAGGGAGTGGAGGCGGAGCTGTCCTGGTTGGTTGTACCCCGACTCTATCTGTCCACCAATATGACCTGGGCCCGTTTCCGCTATTCAGGGGGAGACCTGGATCAGCACCGCATTCCCAACCAACCGGAATTTCTCTGGAACGGGGAAATTACCTGGCGACCCTTCCCGGGTCTGGAAACGACCGTCCTGGTGCATCATGTCGGTGATCAGGAATTGGATGAGGCCGCTCTGGCCACCAATCCGGCCTATACCCGCATCGACTGGAATCTGTCCTACCACCGGGAGATGATTACCCTGCGCTGCAAGGTCAACAACCTCCTGAATACCCTTTATTCCACTTTTGGCTACGATTACGAATGGGATGGACTTCAGGTGGTGTACTGGCCGGCGGCCACCCGGAATGCCTACGCCGAAATCGCCGTCCAGTTTTAAAAGTCTTCTTCGATCCCGTTGTCTCCCTCGCTCCGTCGGGACGGGTCCTGCCGGAAATTGTGGAAATTGTAGCTGAGGGTGACCTGAAGCTGGGGGGCATCCCGTTCCATCAGGGAGGTGGAAGTAAATCCCGTGCCTGAGGACGTGAATTCCCTTTTGGAGGTCTGGAAGATATCGTTGATCTGCAAAACCAGGGAAAGCCGTTTGTCCAGGAATTTTTGCCGGAAGGCGGCGTTGACGATTCCATTCCCGGAGGTTGTGCCCTGAGCGGTAACGGAAGGACTGTTGAAGCGGGCACTCACCTGGACCTGAGTGTTATCGGATAACAGGAACTGGTTGTTGAGCCGGAAAGACCAGTTGGAGCTGGAGGAATTCTGAAGCTGAAAGCCGGGATCGGGTTGGATTTCATAGTGGTACAGGTCCCCCGTGAGCGAAAAGATCCACCATTTCACCTGCCGGAAGCTCAGCGCCAGTTCGACCCCCCGCGCCAGGGAGGTTCCGGCATTCTGGTATTGGTGTAAAATGACATCCCGGGTACCGGGGTAGAGGGAACGGAATTCTTCGATCACGTTGGACCGCCGACGGAAATGGCCTTCCAGGGTAACGCTGGATTTCCCAAAGGGCCATTGCAGACTGGTCTCGTAGGAATCGATATATTCGGGTAATAACGCGGCGTTCCCCTCCCGAACATTATTTTTATCCATCCAGGTCTCGAAAGGCTCCAGAAACCAGCCCCGGGGCCGGTGAATGCGCCGGGAGTAACTGGCCATCAGTTGGAGATGGGATGACAGTTGCCAGGAGGAATGGACGGTGGGAAACCAATCCCAGCGATCGATCAGGTATCTCTGGCCGGTATCCGTGATTTCGATGGTGCGGCCGGTATATTCGCTCCGGAGCCCCAATTGGAGGCCGGCGCGCTCCGTTTCCCGGGCCAACAGTCCGTACAGGGATTGAATGGAGCGTCCGTAGTGAACATCATGGGCGAAGGCCGGCTGGTCAACGAAAACGGACCGGGAGGGATCCCACAGGGCGAAGGAGGTGATGTCCCGGCTGGACCCGGACCGAAGTTCATAACCCGTTTCCAGACGATAGATTTTCGCCAGTGGCCGGACATAATTGATTTGCACCTGTCCGTGG
>RFIZ01000290.1 GCA_003695105.1 Fidelibacterota bacterium | reverse complement strand
TCTCCAGAGAGGCCAACTGTTCCGGTGGATAGGCCGTGCCTTCCACTACCGATTCCTCTGATTCCAGCTCAATGACAATGGCATCCAGGCGTCGTCGGGGTCCCCGCTCAATGTTGACAACCGTGCCTCCCGCCGGGGACGCCCACCGGATCCGATCATCCAGCTTGTCAAAAAACAGGGGCGTTCCCCGCTGGACCCGATCGCCTTCTTTCACCAGCATTTTCGGTTTGACGTAGCGGAATTCGGAGGGATGCAAGGCCACCTGCCGGGGCGGATCCGCCACGACCACGTCCCGGGCCGGTTTTCCGGCAATCCGGAGATCATGACCTTTTTTGATTACGATATGTGCCATGAGATCACACGCTCACTTTTCCATTAAGGTTTGAACAGAAGCAGAGATTGACGCACCCATTCCGCCACCGGCGCCCAGTACAGCCCCAATAACAGGGTCGGCAGGGCCAGGAGGGTCAGAACGGAACGGTAAAAACGCCCTGCTCCTTCCAGGGTCTCCTGAGGATCTCCTTTCAGGTACATCATTTTGACGACCCGCAGGTAATAATACAACGAAATCACACTGTTGATCACGCCGACTAAAGCCAGCCAGTAGTAGGCGCTGCCGGCCTTGATCACCGCAGCGAAGAGATAAAATTTTCCAATGAAGCCGGCTGTGGGCGGCAAGCCCGTCAACGAAAACATGAACAGGGTCATCAGCACGCCCAGGTAGGGCATTTTCCAACCCAGACCCCGATAGTCTTCAAATTGTTCCGACGCAATCCGGTTCTCCACCACGATCACCACGAAAAAGGCTCCCAAATTCATCAACAGGTACATCACCAGGTAGAGCAGAATGGCGAACACCCCATCCTGGGACAGAACCGGCAGGGCCATCAACATGTATCCGGCGTGGGCGATACTGGAATAGGCCAGCATCCGTTTCACACTGGTTTGACGCAGGGCCACCAGATTTCCCAGAGTCATGGTGACCACCGACAGGATCGCCAGCAGTTGGGGCCAGGGCAGGTTTCCGATGGACGACCAGGCCAGACCTTCTCCGGTGGGCACCGCCAGAACGTCATGGAAAAAGCGGATGATCAGGGCAAAGCCGGCGGCTTTGGGGGCCACGGACAAATAGGCCGTGACCGCCGTCGGAGCCCCTTCATAGACATCGGGAGTCCAAAAATGAAACGGCACCGCCGAAATTTTATAGCCGAACCCGGCCAGGATCAGAATGGATGCCACCACTACCGCCCCGTAGGCGCTGGGATCCAGATTTCTCAGAGCGGCCGCCACGGCATGAAATTTCGTAGTCCCGGTCAGGCCGAAGAGATAACTGAAGCCGAACAGCATGAGACCGGAACTGAAAGCACCGTAAATTACGTATTTCAGGGCCGATTCATTGGATCGCCGGCTGCGTTTGAGATAACCGGCCAACACGAACGACGTCAGGGACACAATTTCGATCGCCAGGTAGGCCATCAGGAGATCAATGGAAGTGACCATCCAGAACATGCCCAGAATCATGATACCCAGGAGCATATAGAATTCCCCCAGAGGGTAGCCGTCCAGTTCCCGGCTGTTGAGCACCACCACGGCCACGAACAGGGACGACAGCAATACAATTTCCTTGAAGAAATGACTGAAGGGATCCCAGGCCACCGCATCCCGGAACAAAGACAGGGTATGGTCCGGAGTGTTCCCCAACAGAAGCAGGGCCGTCACGATCAGTCCGGCCACAAACCAGGTACCGACCTGCCGATCGTCCCGGCGGTTCCGAATCAAATCCACCAGGAGAACCACCACCACGGTGGCGATCAATCCCCATTCAGGCGCAAAATAGGTCAGGCTTTGCAGATTGTCCATGGTCACCCTAGAACAGGTTACCCAGTTGCACCACCTGGGTGATGACGACATCGATGGTGTTTTTAACCAGATTCAGGAATAAATGGGGAAAGACGCCCAGGCCGATGGTGATCACCGCCAGGGGAACCACCGTAAACAATTCCCGTCCATTGATTTCGGGGATGGTGGCATACTTTTCATTCAGGGGACCAAAGAAAATTTTCAGGTAGGCCCGGAGAAAATACGCGGCATTCAGGAGAATACCCAGGGTGGACAGGATCACGATGACTTTGAACACGGGAAAAGCGCCCACGAAGGACAAAAATTCGCTTACGAATCCGGACATCCCCGGCAGTCCCAGACCGGCAAAAAAGGCCACCATGGTCACTCCGGCATAGATGGGCATGGGTTTGGCCAGTCCGCCGAAACCCTCGATTTCCCGATGATGGGCCCGGTCATAGACCACACCCACCAGAATAAAGAGCATGGCCGAGATGGTTCCATGGTTGAACATCTGGAAAACGGCGCCGGCCAATCCCGCCTGGGCGGCCTGAACATTCTCTCCTTGCATGGCACCGGCAGCCACGACGGCGGCCATACCCAGCAGGGCATACCCCATATGATTGATACTGGAGTAAGCCACCAGTTTTTTCAAATCTTTTTGAGCCAGGGCACAGAGGGCCCCCCAGATCACGTTGATCAGCCCCAGGACGGCCAGCGTGCCGGCAAACCACCAGACGGCCTCCGGCAGGAAGCCGTAATTGATGCGCAGCATTCCGTACAGCCCCATTTTCAACAGAATACCGGCCAGGATGACGGAAATCGCCGTGGGCGCTTCCACGTGAGCCAGGGGCAACCAGGTATGGAGCGGGAAAATGGGAACTTTGATGGCGAAACCGATAAAGAGCAGAACCCAAATCACCCGAATGGCGGACAGGCCCCACCAGGTTACGCCCTGCAGTTGTTCCGGCGCCGTTTGGGACAGGGTGATGAAATCAAAGGTCTGGCCGCAGGTGAAATAGAGGGCCAACATGGCCACCAACATGAGAACACTGCCCACCAGAGTATATAAAAAGAATTTGATGGCCGCGTATTCCCGCTGGGGACCGCCCCACATTCCGATCAGGAAATACATGGGCAGCAGCATCACTTCCCAGAACACGTAGAACAGGAAGAAATCCAAAGCCAGGAAAACGCCGATCATGCCCGTGTCCAATAACAGAAAGAGGGCGAAGTACCCTTTGGTGGCCCGGTCGATATTCCAGGAAACAAACACCGCCAGGAAAGACAACAGGGGCGTCAACAAAACCATGGGAAGGCTGAGGCCATCCACTCCCAGGGAATAGTGGATGTGGAACGCCGGAATCCAGTCCATTTTTTCCAGGAACTGGAAGGTTCCCAGGGAGGAATCATAATTCAGCAACAAAATTACGGCCACCCAGGTCTGGAGGCCGGTGGCCACCGCGGCGATCACTTTGATGATATCTTTCCGCTCCCGGGGAACAAACATCATGGCCACGATACCCGCTACCGGTAACCAGATCAACCAACTCAAAATATGTGTCTGCATCTCACACCTTCATGAAAAGGGTTTCGTCCGTCAAAACACCTGACTCAACAGAATGATGATCACTCCGGCCGTAGCCAGGAGAATGTAATTTTGGATGCGGCCGGTCTGGAGCCGCTGCATACCGCCCCCCACAGCCCGCAGGGTCCGGCCCACGCCGTCCACCAACCCCTGATCCAATCCGTCATAATCCGCTGTTCCCACCCAGCGGGCGATGCGGGTCGTCCAGCGGCCAAAGCCGTCGATAATTTTTTTATCGTACCAATCCCAATCCAGCCAGCCCACGAAATCCGCCAGTTTCAGCAGCGGGTCGTACAAGAGTTTGGCGTAGAGTTCATCTACATAAAATTTGTGATAGGACAGATCATGGAGCCGGGGAAAACGCCGGGCCAGTGCCTCGGCTGAGATCCGTCGACTGCCGTACATCAGCCAGCCCAGAACCAGACCCGCCAGAGCCACCGCAATGGAAAGAATCATGGTGGGCAGATGGGCATGGTGCATTTGCTCTGCCATCCAGTCGGCCGCCGGTCCCCCGGCCAGGGAATCCCGGGCCTCCACCAGACGCTGGAACCAGCCTTCCCCCCCGAAAGGATTGACCGAAGGGAGAGTGTAAAACACATACAGACTGCCGGTACCCAGAATCGTCAGGGGCAGAGCCATTTCGAAGGGGGCCCGTTGAATCTGGGCGAAGACCTCCGGGTGGCGCGGTTCCTGATGGAATGTAAGGAAAATCAGTCGAGTCATGTAAAAGGCTGTGATCAGGGCGGCGCCGAAACCGAACACCGGCAGCAGAAAATGGACGGGATGGTGCTCGGCAAAGGCCAGGGTTCCCGCCAGAATCTGATCCTTGGATAAAAAGCCGGAGAAAAAGGGAATTCCGGCAATGGCCAGGGTACTGGCCACCATCGACCAGTAGGTGAGCGGTAATTTGGCTTTCAATCCACCCATATTCCGCATATCCTGGGGATCCAGATCATGCCGGTGCGTCCGCTCCAAACCGTGATGCATGGCATGAATCACGCTACCGGAACCGTAAAAAAGATTGGATTTGAAGACGGCGTGGGTCACCAGGTGGAAAAAAGCCGCCACATAGGCTCCGGTCCCCACCGCCAGGATCATATATCCCAGCTGGGACACGGTGGAATAGGCCAGCACTTTTTTGATGTCCGTCTGGGTAATGGCGATCAGGGAGGCAAACAGGGCCGTAATCCCACCGATATAAGCGACCACCAACAGGGCATCCGGCGTCAAAATCGGAAAGAACCGCACCATCATGAAGACCCCGGCCGCGACCATGGTGGCGGCATGCATCAGGGCCGAAACCGGCGTGGGACCTTCCATAGCATCCGGCAACCAAATATGCAGGGGGACCTGGGATGATTTTCCCACGGCTCCCATGAAAAGTCCGATACCGGCCAGAGTGAGGGTCGTGCCCGCAATAGTGCCGGCGGCCACTCCGGCAAACATATCCCGGTAGAGAAAGGATCCGGTGGCGGTGAACATCAGCAGAATGCCGATGAAAAAGCCGATATCTCCCACCCGGTTGGTCAAAAAGGCCTTCATGCCCGCCAGGGCCGCCGACGGTTTTTCATACCAGAATCCGATCAGGAGATACGAACTGAGACCCACCAGTTCCCAGCTCACATAGAGCAGCAACAGGTTATTGGACAGCACGATGCCGTTCATGGAGAAGGTGAATAGAGACAGATAGGCATAATACCGGGAATAGGCCGGATCCCCTTCCATGTATTTGATGGAAAAGATGTGGGAAGCGCTGGAAATGAGGGCCACCACGAACAGCATGATCACCGTCACCGTGTCCATCAGGAAGCCCACCCGGATCTGAAAACGTCCCAGATCCAGCCAGGTGAAGGACGCCTCCTGGTGGAAGTCGGGGTTGAGGTCCAAAAGCAGACTGGCCAGCATGGCCGTGGACAGAACCAGGGTCAGCAGAACGGCTCCGATGGAGACCCAGTCCCCCTTTCGGGGCAGGCGCCGTCCCCAGAAAATTTGGATCAGAAACGCCGCCAGGGGGAGGAGATAAATGGCCAGGCCGTATTGGATGAAAATGTTCATTGTTTCAGCGTACTGGCTTCTTCCACGTTGATGGTGTGGAGATTATGGTACAGGTTGATGATGATCGCCAGCGCCACGGCGGCCTCGGCCGCTGCCAGGACAATGACGAACAGGGCAAATACATGTCCGCTGCTGTTCATTCCGCCAAAGCGGGCAAAGGCCACAAAATTCAAGTTGGCTGCGTTCAACACCAGTTCCACTCCCATGAGAATGGCGATGGCATTCCGGCGGGTCATGATGGCATAGACTCCCAACCCGAACAGGATGGCCGCTACAAGCAGATAGATGGAGAGGGAATGCGTCATGTATCCCTCCGGGAAAGCAGAGCCGCGCCGATCAAAGCCCCCAGCAACAACACACTGGCCACTTCAAACGGCAGCAGGAAGTTGGTCATCAATTCCTGTCCGATCCGGCCCACGGTTTGGAGCGGCTCCTGAGAAGACACCATCCGCCAGGGGGTCCGCAGGGCGATCCAACTGAGAAAGGCAATCAGGGCCAGGGTCAGCAGCCCGCCCACGCCCCGCTGAAGACTGGAATGAGAAATATTCACCGATACGATCTTGTGGGTCAGCATAATCCCAAACAAAATCAGGACCAGAATACCACCGATGTAAATGGCGATTTGCACACCGGCCAGAAAATCGGCCCACAGGAAAACATACAACCCGGCGATTCCCAGCAACGTGAAAAGCAGGAACACAGCCGAATAAATCAGATTCCGGCTCAGGACCACACCCAGGGCCGACCCGACCGTCAATAGTAAGATGAAAAGGAAACTCACTTCAGTCATGGGAAGCCTCGTTGGTTACCGGAGGAGCGGGTACCCGGAGTCGCTGTTCGACCTCCTCGTCACTGAGGGCCGCAAAGCGGTAAATGAGATTATTGCGGTCGTATTCGCTGAATTCATAGTCGATAGGGTGTTTGTGGGAATTGGGGCCGCCGGTCATGTAAATGCATTCCTCCGGACAGGGGTAGGTACAGAGATTGCAATACATGCATTCCGACATATCGATGTCGAACCGTTTGACCAGGAGCCGTTTTTTGGTATCGTGGGACGTGAGTCCCAAATCCACTTCCTTGGGGGCTTTAACCGTTTCAATCTTGATACAACTGACCGGACAGGCCCGTTCACATTTCAAACACCCGATACAATCATCGATATCCACATGCAGCCGGGAACGAATGACATTGTAATGCTGATGATCGAATCCGATCAGACGTTCCGGACGGGGCCAGGTTTCCTCCGGATACTGGAGGGTGACGTTTCCTTTGCGGATTCGGCGCAGGTGTCTCCAGGTAATGCCCATCCCGATCAGAAGAGTGGAGACAGATTCCCAGATGTTGACCAGCCACCGTTTCATGTCAGCCGACTCCCAGGGCCCAGACGCCCACGCCAAAAATATTGAGCATGGCCAGCGGGATGAACACTTTCCAGCAGACATGCATCAGTTGATCCACCCGGAGCCGGGGAAAGGTCCACCGGAACCACATCATGACCAGAATCAGAATCCCGATTTTGAACAGGAACCAGAACAAGCCCCAGCCGGCGGTGGCAAACAGTCCGGGAATGGGACTGGTCCAGCCGCCCAAAAACACGATCACCGCCACCGCCGTGACGATTAACATATTGGCGTATTCACTGAGGAAAAAGAGAGCCCAGCGCATCCCGGAATACTCGGTATGAAATCCGGCCACCAGTTCCGATTCGGCTTCCGGAATGTCGAAGGGAGTCCGGTTCACTTCCGCCACCGAACTGATGAAATAGATGAAAAAGGCCAGAAAACTGAACGGATTGTGAAAGACAACCCAATTGGGCAGGAAGCCCCAGCGGGTTCCGGTCTGGAATTCAATGATCTGCTGGAGATTGAGGGATCCCACCAGCATGACCACGGCGATGATGCTCAGGCCGGCGGGAATTTCATAACTCACGATCTGTGCCGCCGAACGCATGGCCCCGTAGAGGGACCATTTATTATCGGAGGCCCAGCCGGCCAGGATCAGGCCGATCACACCGAAAGATCCCATGGCCAGAACATAAAATACGCCGATATTGAGATCCGACACCTGGAGCACTTGATTAAAGGGAATGGCCGCAATCGCCAGGAAGGGAGCCAGGAAGATGATATAGGGTGCCAGGACAAACAATTTTCGGTCGGCGGCGGACGGAATGACATCTTCTTTCAACAGCAGTTTCAGGGCATCCGCCACCGTCTGGAGCAGGCCCCACTTTCCGGCGTGAAAACCGGCCCCCTGTCCCATGGGACCGATCCGGTCCTGCATGAACGCTGATACTTTTCGTTCCACATACACCGCCACGATGGCGTTGGTGGCCAGCACCAAAAACAGGGGCAACCCGGTGATCACCACTGCCGCCAGGAACATCCAGGCCTGCTCCCCGGAACCGGAGAGGGATTGGAACCACCGGATGATTTGATCCACCGTCATCGATCGATCTCTCCCAGAACGATATCCAGACTGCCCAGAATGGCAATCACATCGGAAATCATCCAACCGCTGGCAATTTCACTGAGGACACTCAGGGCCGTAAAGGCCGGGGAGCGCATCTTCACCCGAAAGGGAGTTCCCTTCCCGTCACTGATGATGTAATAGCCCAGATCCCCCCGGGGTGATTCGGTCCGTTTGTAAATGGAACCCTTCGGCGCCCGCACCTTACGGGGCAGCGCTTCATGGACATTTCCTTCCGCCGGCAGGTCCTGGAGGGCCTGGCGAATGATTTTTACGCTTTCCGCCATCTCCTGGGCCCGGACCCAGTAGCGATCCCAACAGTCCCCCACACTCCCCATCTGACCGGTGCCCACGGGGATGTCGAAATCGAACCGATCGTAAATGGAATAGGGTTCATTCTTCCGTAAATCCCACTGGACGCCGGAACCACGGAGGTTGGGACCCGTCACCCCATACTGGATCGCCACTTCGGCCGGCAGCACTCCCACGTCGGCCGTCCGCTCGATAAATATCTTGTTGTACATGAGGAGATCGTGGTACTCCTTCAGGTTCGGTTCGAAATCATCCAGAAAACGGTAACAGGCATCCACAAATCCCACCGGTAAATCGTGCGACAGCCCTCCAACCCACATATAATTGTAGAGCAGCCGGGCCCCACAGGTGAGTTCAAACAAATCCAGGATCCGTTCCCGGTCCCGGAACATGTACAGAAACGGGGTAAAGGCTCCCACATCCAGGCCATAGGTTCCCAGGGCGATCAGATGGCTGGCAATCCGGTTCAATTCCGCCATGATGACCCGGATATATTCCACCCGCTCCGGTACCTGAATTCCCAGAAATTCCTCCATGGCCACAACATACCCGAAATTATTGTTCATGGAGGCGATGTAGTCGCAGCGGTCTGTATAGGGGATGACCTGTTCATAGGTCAGGTGTTCACAATGTTTTTCGAAACAGCGGTGCAGGTAACCGATGACCGGTTCGATGTGGGAGACCACCTCTCCGTCGGTCTGGACATGGAGCCGCAGCACCCCGTGGGTGCTGGGATGTTGCGGTCCGATGTTCAGGACCATTTCTTCGCCGTGAACTATTCCCATCCTGTTTTCACCTTGGGGACCACGATCCCGTGATAGGTTTCCGGTTCGGTATAATCTTTCCGCAGGGGATAGCCCTCCCAGTCTTCCGGCAGCAGAATCCGTTTCAGATTGGGATGCCCGGTAAAGGTCACCCCGAATAAATCATAGACTTCCCGCTCGAACCAGTCGGCAATCTTCCACACTTCCGCCACAGAGGGCACGACCGGATCTTCCCGGGGAACCACGATCCGGATTTCGGCATGGTGGTGATGGAGCATGGAATGGAGGTTGTAGCGCACTTCCAGCGGCTGTTCCGGTCCCAGATCCACCCCCGTAATGCATTGCAGGGAATCCAGTTTCAGAGCCGGATCATCCCGGAGCCAGCGGGCCACGTCCAGCCAGGGCTCCGGCGCCAGGGCCACAAAGTCTTCCCCGGCCGTTTCGCCAAACAGGTCTCCCTTGCCTTCGGCCAGGGCCTGGGGAAAGCGTTCCCGGATTTGTTCGGTTACAGCGGCGTTCATCATACCGAAGTTTTCGTCAAGGGCCGGTCCTGCCGGATTTTTTCCTGTAATTTGATGAGTCCCTCCAGGAGGGCTTCGGGTCGCGGCGGGCAACCGGGAACGTACACATCCACCGGAACGACCAAATCCACTCCTTTCAGGACGTGATAACCGTATTGCCAGTAGGGACCGCCGCTGGTGGCGCAACTGCCCATGGCAATGACATACTTGGGAT
>RFIZ01000289.1 GCA_003695105.1 Fidelibacterota bacterium | reverse complement strand
TCGTGGCTGACGGAAGAGGAACAACTGGTCCGGGACACAACCCGGGAATTCGTCGATCAGGAATGTCGTCCCCTTTTGCAGGACGCCTGGCGGGAGGGCACCTTTCCTGTCCAACTGATTCCCCGGATGGGATCTCTGGGATTGTTGGGCGCCTCCTTCCCGGAAGGCGAGGGGGGGTCCGGCGTCAGCGCCGTGGCCTATGGCTTGATCATGGAAGAATTGGAACGGGGAGATTCAGGTCTGCGCTCTTTTGCCAGCGTTCAGGGGGGGCTGGTCATGTATCCCATCTGGCGTTACGGATCGACGGCACAGAAACAAACTTGGCTTCCGCTGCTGGGCCGGGGCGAAAAAGTGGGCTGTTTCGGGTTGACGGAACCCGGCTACGGCAGCAATCCGGGAGGCATGGTGACCCGTGCCCACCGGGACGGTGACGACTGGGTACTCAACGGCAGCAAGATGTGGATCACCAACGGCTCCATCGCCGACGTGGCGGTCGTCTGGGCCAAAGACGACGACGATACGATTCGCGGCTTCCTGGTGGAAACCGACCGGCCCGGGTTCACGGCACCGGAGATCAGCGGCAAGATGAGCCTGCGGGCTTCCGTGACGTCGGAACTGGTGCTGCAGGGTGTCCGGGTACCGGAATCCAATCGTCTGCCCGGGGCCCGGGGACTGGCGGCACCGCTCTCCTGTCTGACCCAGGCGCGTTATGGCATCGCCTGGGGCGCCGTGGGCGCAGCCATCGACTGCTATGAGACGGCTCTGGAGTATGCCCTGGAACGAAAACAGTTTTCCCGAAAGATCGCCGGCTATCAACTGACTCAGACCAAGTTGGCGGATATGCTTACGGAAATCACCAAGGCCCAACTGTTGTGTTTGCATTTAGGCTGGCTGAAGGAAAAAGGGAAGATGGATTATACCCAGGTATCCATGGCCAAACGCAATAATGTACAAATGGCCCGGGATGTGGCCCGGACCGCGCGGGAAATCCTGGGTGCCAACGGCATTATTGACGACTTTTCACTTATGCGTCACATGGCCAATCTGGAGTCGGTGGTTACCTATGAGGGCACGCATGAAATGCACGGTCTGATCCTGGGTGAAAAAATCACGGGATTGAAGGCATTTGACTAACCAGAAAGGAAATCAGTATGTATGAACCCCACATCAATTACTGGGCCGTCCTTGTTTCGGCCATTCTCTTCTTCGCCCTGGGTGCTGTGTGGTATTCGCCGGTTCTGTTCGGGAAAGCCTGGACGAAAGCCATGGGTTATTCTGAAGAAGATTTGAAAAACCTGGGACAGGAATTCAATGCGCCCAAAGCCTTTATCATGATGTTCCTGTCGGGTCTGGTCATGGCCTATGTGACCGCCCATATCATCGATTTCATGGGAGTGGTGTTTACCGATTTGACTCCGCTGCAGACCGCCTTTACCAGTGTCGTCTGGCTATGGTTGGGATATATTGCCACATACGTGATTTCACAGGTCGCCTACGAACAAAAGTCGTGGCGATACTATTTCATCAACACCGGGTACTGGTTGGGAGGATTGCTGATCACGGCCCTGGTGGTGGGACTCTGGCGGTAAATGTAGGGCCGGTTTAGCATGGGACTTTTTGGTAGCCTTACCGACCGGCTGATGCGGGGGATGGAACCCAGTCATCAGCGGTATCGCATCCAAATCGGACTGGTTCAGGGTTGGCTGTCGGTCCTGGTCAACAGTCTTCTGTTCGTTCTGAAACTGGTAATTGGTCTGCTGGCTCATTCCATTGCGATCATGGCAGATGCTTTCCATACCCTGTCGGATGTGGTTTCCTCCGCCGTGGTGATCTGGGGGTTCAATGCCTCCGGGAAACCGGCGGACGAAGAACATCCCTACGGCCACGGGCGGACCGAATATATTGCCACCCTGATCATTGCCATCCTGCTGGTAGTGGCCGGCATCGAATTTACCAAATCGGCCTTTCTCCGGATCCGAAATCCGGAGGTGGTGTCCCCCTCCTGGTGGATGATCATAGCCGTGGGTGCCACCATCGTTATCAAGGAGATCACGGCCCGTTATGCCGAGTTTCTGTCGGCCCGGATCGCCTCCGGAACCTTACAGGCCGATGCCTGGCATCATCGGACCGATGCCATATCTTCTCTGCTGGTGGTAATCGCCATGGTGGCCGGGAAATACGGCTACTACCGGGTGGACGGCTGGGCCGGGATCGGTGTGGCGCTGTTCATCATTTGGACCGGATTTGAGATTGCCCGGGAAGCCGTGGACGACCTGATTGGCAAGCCGCCCACTCCCGTGGAAATCGACACCATCCGCCGGGCCACCTGTGCCATCGACGGTGTTCTGGGTGTCCACGATATTTCGATCCATCGCTACGGATCCGACCGGTTTGCCTCCCTTCATATTGAAATCGACGCCGCTGAACCGCCGATGCGGGCTCACGATATTTCGGAAGCGGTGGAAATGCGCCTGACGGACATCCTGGGAGTGGCACCCACGGTCCATGTGGATCCCATCATACCCTCCAATCCCAAAATTCAGGCGGTGAAACAATTTCTGAATCGTCACTGGAAGTCCGATCCCCGGGTGAAAGGGTTTCATGATATTCGAATCGTGGATCACAAGCACAATCATGTCATATTGTTTGGCCTGACGGTGGCCCCCGGCCTGACTCCGGGAGAAATCGCCGGTTGTTGTCGGGAAATCGAAGCCTCCATGAAGGAGGAGTTCGACGGATACGATCTGGACATCAAGGTGTCTTCCAAACACGAGTACTCCTGATGGAACGCTTTCGCGCCGAATTTTCCCATTTGAATTATCCCGGCGTCTACCTGGATCATGCCGCCGTGTCTCCCCTGAATCAGCGGTCCTATAAATACGTCCAGACCTTTTTACGTCAGGCCCAGGGAAAACGGATCAACAATTACCAGGAAACCATGGACCTGATGAATGCCCTGCACGTGGGGATCGGCCGCCTGATCCATGCCCCGGCGGACCGAATTGCTCTGGTCCGGAATACGACTGACGGACTGATCCTGCTGGCCCGGGGGTATCCCTGGAAACCGGGAGATCGAATTGTGCTCCATCGCCGGGAATTTCCCTCCAATGTCTATCCCTGGTGGGAATTACAACAGTCCGGAGTGATACTGGATTTTCTGGATACACCGGAAGGGCGGGTGGATCCGGCGGCCCTGGAGACCGTCGTTACTCCCCGGACACGCCTGGTGACGGTGAGTTGGGTGCAATATTTCAACGGTCTGCGCAACGCCTTGAAACCTCTGGTCGAATGGTGTCATGAGCGGAACATCCTGGTGGCGGTGGATGTCATGCAGGGCCTGGGACAATTGGAGCTGAATGTAGCCGACATCGGGATGGATTTTCTCGCTACCGGAACGGCCAAATGGCTGCTGGGTCCCCAGGGACTGGGATTCGTCTATCTTACGGACGCCCTGCAGGAAGAGCTGCATCCGCCCCATCTGGGATGGCAGAGCCGGGCTTCCTTCTGGGATTTCCATCGCTACGATCAACCCCTGAAAGCGGGTGCGGGCCGGTATGAATTTGCCACTCCATTCAGTCTGGGTGTCTGGTGGTTCAAAGGGTCCCTGGAATTACTGGAAGAGGCGGGGCCGGCCCGAATCGAACGACGAATTCTTTCCCTGAGGAACAAACTGATTTCCCGATTGGAAGAGATCGGTCTGGACATTCTCTCTCCTAACGATAATCCCCGGGAATTTACCGGAATCGTCGTCTGTTCTCTGGGAGACGAAGAGCGGAATGCACAATTGCATGCCTTCCTGCAGGACCGGAATATCATCGTTTCTCTGCGAAACGGCCTGCTTCGTATTTCCCCCCATTTCTACAATACCGAAGAGGACCTGGACGAAATACAGACGGCCATCCGGGACTTTCAATCACAGCAATAGGAACAGTTATGGAGCAATCATATCTGGTGGAGGTGGGCCACACCCCCCTGGTGAACGTGGAAGGGATCTTTGCCAAACTGGAATGCGTCAATCCCTGCGGGAGTATCAAGGATCGGATCGCAAAGTATATCCTGCAGCACAGTGAAGCCCGGGGCTGGTTGCGGAAGGGAATGACCATTGTGGAAGCCACCAGTGGCAACACCGGAATTGCCCTGAGTTATTTTGCCCGGGAAATGGGCTATCCCATTACCATCGTCATGCCGGAAAACATGACCGAAGAACGGAAGCAGGTCATGCGCAACCTGGGGGCGAATCTAATCCTTTGTTCCGAAGAGGGAAGCTTTGCCGAAGCGGCCCGTATCCGGGACCGGATGGCGGAGGAGGACACCTATTTCAATACCGATCAGTTCTCCAATCCATTGAATGTGGAATGTCACGAAACCACCACCGGTGCGGAAATTCTCTCCCAGTTGGGACAGCAGGAACTCCTACCGGACGCCTTTGTGGCCGGGGTCGGAACAGGGGGAACCCTGATGGGCGTGGGCAGGGCGCTGCGAAAGGTCAATCCGGATTTGGCTCTGATAGCGGTGGAGCCGGCGGAATCGGCCGTCATGAGCGGCGGAAAACAGGGAACTCACGGGATCCCCGGCATTGGAGATGGGTTCATCCCGGCGATTGTATCGGACGGACAGGGAGGGATCTCTCCCTTGATCGATGAAGTGCTTTGTATTGCCAGTGAAGACGCCCGGGAAGAGGCCCTGCGGCTACAGGAAGAGTACGGTATTTGTGTGGGGATCTCTTCCGGTGCCAATTTTCTGGCAGCGAAACAGGTACAGAAAAGGTACCGGACGGTGGTAACGGTCTTCCCGGACGGGTACGCCCGCTACCAGAGTCGGGGACTATCCCACTGTGAAGAGGCGGCCTGCCGCTATGAGAGGAACCGGATCAACGTATTAGAGCCGCTTCACCACCCGTAATATCCCGGACGACACAGTCCGTTCTCCATTTGCGGTTTGCAATCGGGCCGACCCGGTGCCGTCGATTCCCGTAAAATATCCCGAAATTCTTTCCTGGCCGTTATCGATCTGCACCTTGGCATCCACATGATCGCAAAAAGAAATCCAATCTTTCCGCAGCCGATCCCAATCCGGATTCGATCCGGTGTCCAGTATCGATTCAATCTCCAGTAACAACCGGGCCAGCAGCGCCTCCCGGGACACGGGACGGCCCAAAACCATACGCACCGATGTAACCACCGATCGAAGTGCGACCGGATACTCCTCCCGATTCTCGTTCACATTGATTCCAATCCCGGCGATGGTTGTGGCCGGTTGATCAGGATGGTGCCAGGTGGTTTCACACAGGATGCCGGCAATTTTTTTCCCCCGGACGCGGACGTCGTTAGGCCATTTCAGCGTGGCCGGACAGGAATGGGCCCCTAAACACCGGGCAGTGGCGATTCCCAGGGCCAGGGGAAGCAGGGAGATCCGGTCTGCCGGCCAGGACCGGACCAGGAGTGAAAACGTCAGTCCTTTTCCCGGGACGGAGATCCAGGAGCGGCGAAATCGACCCCGCCCCTCATATTGATCATCGGTGAGGACCAGATGACCCTGGGGTCGCCCGACTTCCGCATCCCGGCGGGCGATGTCATTGGTGGACGCACAGCGGGGGAGATAGTGAACCGACCGCCCCCATTGCCGGGTCTGGAGTTCCGCCTGGAACCGTTCCAGTTCAAACAAAGGAAGGGACTATTCCGGCAGGGGAATACAGTTTTGGCGGACTTGCAGAACCATCCCCGGTTTCAACACGCCTTCGGTGCGGTCCAATAATTCTTCGTTATCCCAGAAAAGAACGATCCAGGCCCGTTCATCATGAAACAACTTTCCGGCAATGTTCCAGAGATTATCGCCGGTCCGGACGGTATAGGGTTCAAATTCCGGCACACAGTTTTTCACCTCTTCCCGCGGCTTCAGCAGATCCAGGGTGTGATAGGGGAAAATCAGGTTGGGATTATCTCCGATTTCTTCCCGGTTCCAGTGATAGATTTTCCGCCACATCTGCCAGTCGCCGTACTCGTGTTTGGCGATTTTAATGAGAAAATCTCCCGGGGCGATCATGTACAGTTGCCAGGAACTGTCCGGGGGCTGAATGGTAGGCTCCACTTCCTGGGGTTGTTCCGGCAGGGGAGCGGAGATGGTGGCTTCCGCCGGATTTTCGACCACCACCGTGACCGGTTCGGGGGCAGTTTCCATCGGCTGTTCCGGGGGCAGGGGAACCGATTCCGGAGTTGCGGCCGGAGTTCCCTCGGCGATGACCGAATCGGCGCTCCCGGTCACCGCAGTAGGGACGGATTCAGGGGCACCCTCATCCGAAGGGACTGCTTCCCGGCCTGAATCGGCAGCTGCGACCGGGGGAACCGCCTCTTCCCCGGCCTGGAGCCGCATCCGCTCCGATGGCGTGGGCTCGGT
>RFIZ01000288.1 GCA_003695105.1 Fidelibacterota bacterium | reverse complement strand
CCCGGGAAATCCGGGTCACTTCCTCCAGGGGTTTGGAAAGGATATCGCGTATGGGAGTATCCATGTTACCACCTCAATTGCTGACGGATTTCAACAATGGTATTTGACAGGATCTGAGATACCCGTGATTCGCTGATATTCAGGACCGTTCCAATATCTGCCAGCGTCAATTCTTCATAGTAGTACAGCGCCAGAATCAATCGTTTCCGTTCGGGCAAATTGCGAATGATTTCTTTTAATTCCCGTTTCATTTCCTCCCGATCGTGGCTTTCTTCCAGCGATGGGGTTTCGGTATCAGGAATGGTTTCGGAGCGAGTAATGGGATTCCCGTCCTCCGAACCCTGAACCGGTTCATCCAGGGAAAGAATGGTCTGATTCCGCACCTGTAGCAGATACTCATATTTCTCCAACGGCAGGTTGGCCTTCCGGGCCACTTCCGCCGGACTGGGTTCCCGCCCCAGTTGATGCCGGAGAACTTTTTTCGCCTGGTCGATTTTGTGGAGCTGGTGCACCTGGTCCCGGGTGAGGCGACCCTCCCGGCGGACCGCATCAATGACTTCTCCGTGGATGCGTTTGTAGGCAAAAGTCTTGAACTCCACCCCCTGCTCCGGGTTGAAGCGGTCCAGGGCATCGATCAGACCGATCACACCGAACTGATACATGTCCTCCCGACTCAGATTCCCATTGGCCACCGGCGGAATCCGACCCACGATATATTTTACCAGAGGGAGGTAGGATCGGATGGCCAGATCCTTGTATTGGGGATCTCCGGTCTCCTTATACCTCCGGATGACATCGTCTTTGGCGGGGATGGGCAGCGCCGTATTCATGTGGTTTCTTCACCTTCGTCGTTATTTTTGGTGGTCAGAAACAGGGCGAACTGGAGCACATACCCCGACAGATAGATCGTGAACAAAATGCCCAGAAAGACCACCACCGATCGGAAGAGACTTGTCAGCCAGGAAATTCCATTCAGAGAACAGGTAAGGTAGGTAATGACGGCCATCACCAGAGCAAATTTGTAGAAGAGTTTAGTCACCGATCATTTCCTCCGATAGCAGATTCTTTTCCAGAAATCCGTCGAAAAACCCGCGCAACCGGTCGTCCGGATTCCCCGGAGAACGGAGCACATTGCGACCCACCATTTTCAGGGCCCGGGCGGCCATGGAATGCTCTTGTTGCAACAGCAAAGGTGTCTGTTTCAGCACGGCCTGGGCCCAGTCAGCGGACCGGGGAATGGATCCGGCATATTCCAGCGACTGGTTCAGAAACCGGGATGCCATCAAATTCAGTTTTTGGAAAATGGAGGTGCCTTCATCGTAGGTGGACACCATATTCGCCAAAATCAGAATCGGGTGCCGGGGAATGTGCCGGGAGATGACTTTCATCATCCCATAGGCGTCAGCGATCGAAGCCGGATCAGGAGTGACGACCAGCACCGTCTTGACCGAACTCCGGATAAAGGAAAGCACCACCTTGGACAGGCCCGCACCCGTATCCAGGAGGATTAGATGATAGCGGCTCTGCAGGGTCTGAAACTCCCGGTTCAACCGGCGGATGATCTGGGATTCACAGTCCAGGAGTTCCGCTACCCCGGAACTGGCCGGCAGAATGTCGATCCCTCCGGGCCCCGGGATCAAAATCGATTCCATCTCCGCTTCCCCCAACAGAACGTCCGCTAACGTTTTCCGCGGCCGGAGGCCGAGGACCAAATCCACGTTTCCCAGATGGATATCCGCATCGATAAGAAGCACCCGTTTGCGTAACTGCTGGAATAACAGCGCCAGGTTAACACTGATACTGGTTTTGCCGACCCCGCCCTTCCCGCTCGTCACGGACAGGACATCCGCCAATTGAGGAGTCGATCCATTGAAACGATGATTGCGTAATAAATCCACTCTACAGCTCCAACAGTATCCGACTCCATAATAGATCCACCGGGTCCAGCACCAGGTCATCCGGTAACGTCTGGCCGGTTCCGATACCCACGACCGGCAGGTCCAGTTCCCGGGATGCAGCCACCAGTTTTCCCGGTCGGCAGGTTTCGTCAAATTTGGTGAACACCACCGCCGTCGCTCCCAATGATTTGAACAGGAAGGAATTGAACATCATGTCATCCAGATCATAGGTCAGAGGCAGGGTCAACAGTGTGGCCGTGGGATGTAATTGGCCCAGCCACTCCTGCAAATCCCGGGAATAGTCGGAAAAATTGGGACTGCGGCCGGGCGTATCCACCAGAATGATTTCCGCTGTTTTTTCTTGTTGAAAAAACGTAACAATATCTTCCACGGTGGTAATCCGTTGCACCGGAATGCCGGAAATTCGTCCGAACTGATTCAGTTGTTCCCGGGCGGCAATCCGGTGGTTGTCCAGGGATAAGATCGCCACCTTCCGTCGCCCGAAACATTTGGGATGGAGAGCCAGTTTCATCAGGGTCGTGGTTTTCCCGGCCCCTGCGGGACCGATGACGGGCAGAATGGCCCGGCCGGACCGCCGGAACAGGTCCGGTTGAAGCAGTACCGTCTGCTCCTGAAAGACCCGCTGGAGATGATGCAACAATTGGTTCCGGTTGATCTTTTGCCCGGTCAGGCCGTCCGCAGCTTTGGTCACCAGCTGATCGACGAAAGTCGCCGGGAAACCCAACTCTGTCAACTTTTTTCCCACCTTGATGATCAGGGTATGATGGCGTACCTCTCCATTGCCGACACCCGCCGCTGAGGGAGCATTCGGTTCCGTCCGCTGGGTCTGGTAGGCCTGCAACTGGGACTGCAAATACTGGCGGAACCACTCCTTCCGGTCCTCCGGTTGCCCGGGTATTTGATCCGGAACGCCAACCGATAATTGGACCTGCGCTTCGGGGTGGGTTTCGGTTCCCCGAATGGGGATGGAATCGATAATGACGATATTTTCACCAAAAATCGCCTTGGCGCGATTCATGGCATCTTTCAGCGATCGTCCGGTAAACGATTTAACCTGCATGGGGGTAACTCACTATTCCTACGGATTTCAAATTGGTGCTGGCGGTCAGTTCCGCATAGGAGATCACCATCAAATCCGGCAGCACCGGTTCCACGAATTTGCGGACGTACCGGCGGATCTGGGGTGAGACCAGCAAAACGGGTTTGTGATTTTCACTGATCATTTGATTCACCTTTTCCGCAATATGTTCAAAAACTTTGTTCACCTGTTCCGGAGAAAAGCCCAGTGAAGGATTGGCCTGACCGTTATTGCGAACGGATTCGGCAATCTGGTCTTCAATGCGGGGATCGAGGGTGGCCACCGTAACCGTATTGGAATCATCAGTGAGCATATCGGTGATAATTTCCGCCAGAGCCTGGCGGACATACTCCGTCAATACCTCCGGATCTTTGGTGAAGGGCGCCTGATCGGCGATGGTCTCCATGATGAGAACCAGGTTGCGAATCGGAATTTGTTCCTTCAGGAGATTTTTCAGGATCGTCGTTACCACACCCAGGGGAATCATATCCGGAACCAGGCCTTCCACTACGGCGGCATGGGTCTCCTTGAGGTGATTCAACATCGTCTGGGTCTCTTGCCGGTTCAACAGCTTGTACGCATTGGCCTTGAGGGTTTCCATGAGATGGGTGGCGATCACGGCCGGAGGTTCGATGGTCGTATACCCGGCGATTTCGGCCCGTTCCCGTTCCTGCTCGGACACCCACATGGCGGGCAGACCGAAGGTCGGTTCTTTGGTCCGGATGCCTTCGAATTCCGTATCATCGCCCGGATTCAAGACCAGGTAATAATTCATCATGGCTTCACCCCGGGCTATTTCGACCCCCTGGATCTTGAAAATGTATTCATTGGGTTTGAGCTGAATATTGTCGCGAATTCGGATGGGAGGCACGATTAGTCCCATTTCAATCGCCAGACTCTTGCGGATAGCGGAAATTCGCCCCAGCAGGCTACCGCCCTGATTGGTGTCCACCAGCGGTATCAATCCATACCCGATTTCCACTTCAAACGGATCGGGGTGGAGGTACTCTTCGATTTTATCTTCTTTTTCCGGCAGGGTCTCCACTTCCTCTTCCTGGGCGCTTGCCTCCAGCAGCAGGGTATTCCGGACGACATAACCGCCGCCGGCCATGACTCCGGCCATCAACAGGAATGGAATGAAGGGCATGCCGGGAACCAGTCCCATGAGGGCCAGGATCCCCGCAGTGACGAAAACCACTTTCGGCCGCCGGGTTATCTGCGTGGTGATATCGGAGCCAAGCTCCGATTCCGAGGTGGCCCTGGTGATAATGATCGCCGCAGCCGTGGAAATGATCAGGGCCGGAATTTGGGCCACCAGCCCGTCACCGATGGTCAGGATGGTGTACTTGGAGGCAGCGTCCGCTACGGGCATTCCCCTTTGCAGCACACCAATAGCCAGTCCGCCCAAAATATTGATGGAGGTGATCAACAGCCCGGCGATGGCGTCTCCGCGGACGAATTTGGCCGCCCCGTCCATGGCGCCGTAGAAGTCCGCTTCCCGGGCAATGAGTTGGCGTCGCTCCCGCGCCTCCTGATCATCGATGAGTCCGGCGTTCAGGTCCGCATCGATGGCCATTTGTTTGCCGGGCATGGCGTCCAGGGTAAAGCGGGCCGACACTTCGGCGATGCGGGTAGACCCCTTGGTGATCACCACAAAGTTGATGATCACCAGGATCAGGAAAATGACACCGCCCACCACATAATTTCCCTGGACCACAAAACTGCCAAAGGTTTCGATGATTTCTCCGGCATACCCCTGCCCGAGAATCAGACGGGTGGTCGCCACGTTCAGGGACAACCGGAACAACGTCGTGATCAGGAGCAGTCCGGGAAAGACCGAGAATTCCAACGGTTTCAAAATATACAACGCCACAAACAGCATCAGCAGGGCGCCGGTAATATTCATCACCAGTAACATATCCATGAGGAAGGTGGGCAGCGGCAACAACATCACCGTCAGGATGGTGATGATTCCACCCACCAGTACCAGATTACTGGAGTTCGTCAACCTGGATTTTTTATCAGACGGCATGGGCAAACTTCCTCATTCCCGTTCCTCCCTGCTGTTCGCGATAAATCTGAACCAGGAGTTCGGCCACCACCTGATAGAATTCCGCCGGAATCTCCATGCCCACTTCGGTCACGGCATACAAGGCCCGCGCCAGGGGCTTATTTTCTACGACGGGAACGCCGTGTTCCCGGGCCACTGCCTTGATCCGTTCGGCGATTTTGCGTTTGCCCTTGGCGACGACCACCGGTGCGGATTGCGCCTCGTTCATATCGTATTGTAAGGCCACGGCCAGGTGGGTCGGATTGGTGACGACCACTGTCGCATCCGGCACCGCCGCCAGCATCCGCCGACGGGCCGCCATCCGCTGCTGAGCCCGAATTTTGCTTTTGATTTCGGGATTTCCTTCATACTGCTTGGATT
>RFIZ01000287.1 GCA_003695105.1 Fidelibacterota bacterium | reverse complement strand
GTTCAGCTGGGGATCGGACTGCTCCTGTTGATCAAAGCGCTGGACCTGGTGTTGCGGGGAGAACTGTTTCTGGGAACACCCGCTCCGGATCTCTGGTGGCCGGTCGTCGCTCTGGCGGTGCTGGTCTGGGGGTTGGGGAACCTGCCGCCGGCCTGGTTGACCCCGGGTATGCTGCTGGCGGTGGCTGTGGCGGCCGGATTTCGCTGGATCGCCGGATCGCCCGGCGACGTGTGGGCCGACGGGGCCCTGGTCCAGCTCCGGCTGCCGGGAATGACCTGGTTTCCCTCTGCCCTGGTACTCCTGATGGTGCCGCAACTTCCGCTCACGCTGGGCAACGCCGTGTACGCCACCCGGGACGCCTGTCGGGAATTCTGGCCGGAGCGGAGCCGCACCCTGACCAGCGGCAGGCTGGCCACATCCATCGGCCTGAGCAATGTGTTGATTGGACTGCTGGGGGGCTTTCCCGTCTGTCACGGGTCCGGCGGAGTCGCCGCCCATGCCCGTTTCGGCGCCCGGACCGGCGGGGCCACCGTGATTCTGGGCACGGCCCTCATCTTCACCGCCATCTTCGGCGTCGGGGGTCAGCTGTTGGGATTGATTCCGGTGCCGCTCCTGGGAGCGATGCTCTGGCTTTCCGGCTGGGCGTTGATCCGGCTGGTCCTGCAGCTCCGGCGCCCGGAGGAAGTAGCGGTGGCCATCACCGTGGGTCTGGTGTCCGTATGTACCCGAAATCTCACCCTGGCGGTCGGAACCGGCTGGGCCGTAGGGAAAGGTCTGTCCCTGCCCGTGTGTAAGACGCGCCTCGATCGCGTAGCCCCCAGGCTGACCGGTAAACTTTGGGAGTCATCATGATCAATGTCAGTGCCAAACAAACCACGTTACGACGGGCCCGCGCCGAAGGGTTCCTTCACCTGAATCCGGAAACCGTGACCCGGGTGCGGGAGGGGACCGTCCCCAAAGGGGATGTGATCGCCACCGCCCGCGCCGCCGGCATCGCCGCCGCCAAACGCACGGCGGACTGGATCGTCTTCTGTCACCCCATCCCGCTGGACTGGGCGGAGGTGACCGTGACCGTGGAAGCGGAGGGTTTGCGCATCGCCTGTGAGGTGGAATCCGTCTGGAAAACCGGCGTGGAAATGGAAGCCCTGACCGGAGTCACCGGCGCCCTGGTCAATGCCTATGACATGCTGAAACCCCTGGATGCGTCCATGACCATCACCGATGTGCAGGTGGTCTGGAAACGGGGAGGCAAGAGCGATGCCCGGGATTCCTTTGACCCACCCCTGAAGGCCGCCGTGCTGGTTATTTCCGATTCCACCTACGCCGGAAAACGGGAGGACCGGTCGGGTCGGGTGATTCAGGACTTTCTCCGGGATGAGCCCGTCACCCTGGCAACCTATGAAATCCTTCCGGATGAAGTGGACGGGATACGAAAGCGGGTGGAGGCACTGGCCCGGCAGGAGGGAATGGACCTGATCATCACCACCGGCGGGACCGGATTCGGACCGCATGATGTGACCCCGGAGGCCGTGGCCCCGCTCCTGGACAAACGGGCGCCGGGAATCGTGGAACGGATCCGGCAGTATGGGGGGCAGCGTACACCCTATGCCATGTTGTCCCGGGAAATCGCCGGCACCATCGGCGAGACCCTGGTCCTGACCCTGCCCGGCAGTTCCCGGGGATGCCGGGAATCCCTGCAGGCCCTGTTTCCCGGTGTGCTCCACATTTTCCCCATGCTGAAGGGCGGCGGTCACGGAACACCGGCGGGGTCCCCCCAATGATGTCCATCGCCGCCGCCCGTGAGCGGGTCCTGAAGGCGGTCCCGGAACCCCGGCCGGAGACCTGTTCCCTGCAGAATGCCCGGGGAAAAATCCTGGCCCGGGACGTGACGGCGCCGGGACCGTTGCCCCGCTTTCCCAACAGCGCCATGGACGGCTACGCCGTGTGCTTACCGGGAGCGGCCGGAAAAGAGGCACCGGTCCTGCCCGTGGTGGGAGAGTCGGCCGCCGGCCATCCCTATCCGGATCCCCTGGAGCCGGGAACGGCCATCCTGATTTCCACCGGAGCCCGGGTTCCGGACGGGGCCGATCGCGTCATTCCGGTGGAGCAGACCGAACCCCAGGGGGACAGGGTACGGATCCTGGACCCGGGAACCGCCGGGCAGCATATCCGCCGGGCGGGCGAAGAAGTGAAGGCCGGGGATCCGGTGGCCGCGGCCGGTGAGCGCTGCACGCCGGCGCTGCTGTCCTATCTGGCCGGTTTGGATGTGGACCGGTTGGACGTCTTTTCCCGGCCGGCCGTGTCGATCATTACCACGGGGGAAGAATTGGTTCCGCCGGGAACCCCCCTTCAAGACGGTCAAATCCGCGATACGAACCGCGTGTTCCTGCACAGTTTGCTGCGGCTGCTTACGATTCCGGTGCCGTCGGCGGTCCACGTGGGAGACGATTTCGCCGCCACCCTGGCGGCGATCGAAACCGCCCGGGCGACCTCTCAGGTCATCGTGCTGACGGGGGGAGTCTCCGTGGGGACCCATGATCACGTCCGCCAGGCAGCGGCGGCCGCCGGGTTTCAACCGGTCTTTTGGAAAGTCAACCAACAACCGGGGAAGCCGCTCTTTTTTGCCGTCGGGGAATCGGGGCTCCTCTTCGGCCTGCCGGGCAATCCCGTTTCCGTCATGCTGACCAGCCTGGTCTACTTGCTACCGGCCCTGCGAAAACTGTCCGGGGAGCGGACGGCCGGAGCAGATCCGCCCCTGAGGGGAACGTTTCTGTCCCCGTCATCACCGCTGAAACCGGGCCGGGAAAAAATCCGCCTGGTGCGGATCACCGGCTGGGAAAAGGGGCTGGCCCTTCTCCGACCGGTTCCCCACCAGCAGTCCCACCGAATTTCGGCAGTGGTCCGGGCCCACGGCTATGTCATCCTTCCCGGAGACTGGACCGAGATCCCCGCCGGGACGGTATGGCCGCTGACTCTGTTTCCCTGGACTGTCAACCCCTGAACCATCGGAAGGAGTTCCCATGGGTATTGTGAAAGCCATTTCCATCAGCCGAAAAAAAGGCACCGTGAAACGAGAAATTCCCGTCGCCCGGTTTGAGGCGCAACACGGCATCGTGGGGGATGCCCACGCCGGCCCCTGGCATCGACAGGTGTCTCTTCTGGCCGAAGAGAGTTTCCTGAGCGTCCGGTCCCTCCTCCCCGGCCTGGCCGTGGGCGCCTTCGCCGAAAACCTGTTGATCTCCGGGCTGGAGC